>JBAPMC010000027.1:0-7268 GCA_049278415.1 Solirubrobacteraceae bacterium | reverse complement strand
AGCGACGGTAGGCGGCTGGAGCTGAAGCGCGGAGAGGGTGGGTTGCGCGCCCGCAGCCGTGACGCGGGCGGCCATGAGCGCGAATGGACGATCCTGGGCGCCTCGCGCGGAGAGGGCGGCATCCTCGGCGAGGGCATCCGCCAGTCGCTGCTGCGCGACCCGACCTACGGTCCGGCGCTCGCGGCAGCCGAGGCGATGACCCCGTGAGAGCGCCTCTCGATCCGACACGTCCGACAGAGCGCCTTTCGATCCGACAGAGCCACCTCTCGTCCGACAGAGCCCCTCTCGATCCAACAGCCTGCGCCAGTGCGAGCCGACTCGATTCCGCCTGTTCGGGTATGCGCTCTGACCTTCTAGAGTGAGCAAAGCGAAGCTATGGCTACGATCGCTTCCCGCGACCCCATCGCTCCCCGACACCCCCTCCAGGCGGATCCGGAGGAGGCGCTGGCGGCGCTAGACACCGTCAGAGAGCAAACGCTCGTACTCGTCGGTCATCTTGGCGACGACGAGCTGAGCAGGGTGCTCTCGCCGATCATGAGCCCGCTCGTGTGGGATCTCGCGCACATCGCGGCGTATGAGGATCTGTGGCTCGCCCACCGTCACGGGGGTCTCGAGCTGTTGAGGCCCGACCTTGCGGAGATGTATGACGCGTTTGAGACACCGAGGGCGCTGAGGGGCGAGATAGAGCTGCTCGACCCCGAGCAGGCGCGCGCCTATCTGCGCGACGTGCGAGCCCGCAGCGCGAAGGCGCTCGCTGAGCGCGGTGTTGGAGATGGCGTCATCTATGAGCTGGTGCTGCGCCACGAGCTGCAGCACTCAGAGACGATGCGCCAGACGATGGCGCTCGCCGGCATGCTGCCCGCGGGCGAGCCGCCACTGAGTGCGCTGGCTGAAGCGCAGAGGGCTGGTAGCGGCAATACCTCGCGCGGTGACGCCCCAATGGAGGACTGGGTTCAGGTGGCGGCGGGGTGCTTCGAGATGGGCGCGCAGCCCGACGGATTCGCCTATGACAACGAGCGCCCTCGTCATGCGCGGGAGTTGCCGGCCTTTGAGATTGCGCGCTTTCCGGTGAGCAACGCGAGCTGGATGAGCTTCAGCGAGGGCGGCGGGTATGAGCGGCGCGAGTGGTGGTCGCAGGAAGGCTGGGCGTGGAAGCTCAAGGAGAGCGTCGTCCCTCCTGCCGGCGTGGAGAGCGGGCATCCCGACGCGCCCGTCTGCCACGTGAGCTGGTTCGAGGCGGAGGCGTTCGCCCGGGCGTCGGGGGCACGGCTGCCAAGTGAGGCGGAGTGGGAGAAGGCGGCGAGGGATTTGGGCGACACGCCAAGGGGTAGGCTTGGCGCCCGACTGGAAAACGGTAAGACTGGCGCCCAAGCCGGGGGCCTCGAGGGGGTGGGCTATGTGTGGGAGTGGACGAGCAGCCGCTTCGAGGGATACCCGGGGTTCGTGGCGCACCCATATCGCGAGTACTCGGAAGTGTTCTTCGGCGGCGACTATCGTGTGCTGCGCGGCGGCTCCTGGGCGACCAGCCCACGTGTGGGAACGGTGACGTTCCGCAACTGGGACCATCCAATTCGCCGCCAGATCTTCGCGGGCGTGCGCCTGGCGCGGGACATGAGCTGATGGAGCCAATCATCAATCCCACGAGCAAACAGCTCGATGACAGCTCGATCACGATCGACTCCTACCTGCACGAGGGCCAGGAACGCTCGCTTGCCGACGACGTGCTCGATGGGCTCACTCGCCCTTTCAAGGAGCTTCCCCCGAAGCACTTCTACGACGCGCGCGGGGCGGAGCTGTTCGATCAGATATGCGAGCTGCCCGAGTACTACCCGACGCGCACCGAGCGCTCGATCCTGCAGGAGGCTGCCGAGCAGATCGCGAGCACGACCGCGGCAGCGGAGCTCGTGGAGCTAGGCTCGGGGACCGCAGCCAAGACGCGGGTGCTGCTCGATGCGCTTCACCGCGCGGGAACGCTGAAGCTGTACATACCTGTGGATGTGACCGAGGGCATGGTGCGCGATTGCGCGCAGGAGCTCACCAGCGAGTATCCGGGCTTGCGAGTTCATGGTGTGATTGGCGACTTCGAACGCCACCTCGACCGGGTTCCCGACGCGGTTGGCCCACGCCTTGTGGTGTTCCTGGGCGGCACGATCGGCAACTTCCCCCCCGGTAGCCGCCGGCGCTTCCTGCGCGAGATCTCAAAGCTACTCGGACCTGAGGACTATCTTCTGATGGGCACCGATCTGGTCAAGGACCCACAGGTGCTCACGCAGGCCTACGACGATGCCCAGGGGGTGACGGCTGAGTTCAACCGCAACCTGCTGCGCGTGCTCAACCGCGAGCTGAAGGCCGACTTCGATCCTGAGGACTTCGACCACGTGGCGCTGTTCAACCGTGAGCATGAGTGGATCGAGATGCGCTTGCGAGCCCGGCGCAAGCACACAACCACGGTGCGCGACCTCGGCCTGTCGGTGCACTTCGAGCAGGGCGAGGAGATGCGCACCGAGATCAGCGCGAAGTTCACTCGCGAACGCGTGGAGGACGACCTCTCCACTGCGGGCCTTGAGATCGTGAGCTGGCTGACCGACCCCGAGCAGCTGTTCGCCATCACCCTTTCGCGCCCGTCGCAAAGCGCCACCAGCGCGCGCTGAGCGCAAAGCACGACCCCCTACCCCCACCTCCCCAGCCGCTCGAGCTCCACTGGACGGCGGTTCGAGATAGTGTCCGGGCCGATGCGAATCGAGGGCAGCTCAGCAATCGTTGTCGGCGGCGCCTCCGGCCTTGGCGAGGCCACCGTTCGGCGCCTGCACGAGCAGGGAGCGGTTGTGACGATCGCCGACGTCAACGCCGAGAAGGGCGTGGCGCTCGCAGCAGAGCTTCAAATCGGGTTCGTGGCATGCGACGTGCGCGATGAGAGCCAGGTTCAGGCAGCGGTCGAGCAAGCTGGCGCAATCGACGGAGGCTTGCGAATCGCCGTGTGCTGCGCCGGCGTCGGCTGGGCGCAGAAGCTCGCCGGCTCAAAGGGTCCGCATGCGCTGCTGCCCTTTGAGACGACGATTCAAATCAATCTGATTGGCACGTTCAACGTGCTGCGCTTTGCTGCCACCGCCATGATCGCCACAGAGCCGCTCGAGGATGGCGAACGGGGAGTTTGCGTCAACACCGCCTCGGTTGCAGCGTTTGACGGGCAGATCGGCCAGATCGCTTACTCCGCGTCGAAGGGCGGCATCGTGGGCATGACTTTGCCTGCCGCGCGCGACCTCGCCCAGCAGGGCATCCGCGTGAACACGATCGCCCCGGGCCTGTTCGACACGCCATTGCTGGCAGCGCTGCCCGAGGAGGCACGCCTGAAGCTCGGAGCCGGCGTCCCCTTCCCACAGCGCCTCGGCGCCCCCGCCGAGTACGCCCAGCTCGCGTCTCATCTGATCGAGAACCGGATGCTCAACGGAGAGGTCATCCGCCTCGACGGCGCCCTGCGCATGCCTCCGCGCTGAATCGCCACCTAACGCCTGAAGGGCTCCAGGCCCAGCAAATCGCGCCAGGATTTCGGCAGCCACTCCTTTCCGGAAGGCATAGTCAACTGCTCAAAGTGGGTAGAGCGCTCAGGCAAGCTGTCGCGACAGTCTCGCGAGAATCGGCGGCGCCTGATCTGCGGTACACCCATTTAAAAGTAATAAATACAAAACGCCACACCAGAAGTCAGCCTACTACGCAGTCGGGCTCAATCAGCACGTCGCATCGCCGCAAGGATTCGCCCCTCGTTTGAGTAGATCAGTTCGTACACGACCTCATCGCCGGGTTCGAATTGCCACGTCTCGACCTCGCGATCGTATGGCTGATCGGTGATCTTGTAAACGTCGTCGTAAACGTGCTCGGCCTGTACGGGCCGTCGCACGTCAACTTGCTCATCAAGCAGGCTGACAAAAATCTCCGTCGGGCTGCTCATGGTAGATCACCGCTTCCCGGCCCGTACTTGAATCCCTGCTCGCCGACGTGGATTACTTCTTTCGTCACATCGTCAAGAACCACCGACCGCCCGGTCGCCGGATTGATGTAGCGGGTAGCCGGATTACCCGTCGCCTTATTCACTGCTTGTACCTGGTCGCCGGACTGGATTGCCTCCTGAATCGACTCCCCTGTCCATCCACGAGCCTCCATCTGGCTTGCCATCTTGGCGCTGATAGAGATGCCCTCGGCGCCGATCTCCGCCTCGCCCTCTCCCGGTATGAGCACAGCTGTCACCAGGCCGGCGTATCCCCCGTTTGGTAGGCGGCTGAGCAGGGGTTGATGTTGTTCCTGCCGAGTTCTTCGCATACCCAGTTGGTCGCGCCGAATGCGATCGTGTCGCCCCATCCGGCGACTCCTTCACCGAGTTCTTCCCACGACGGCGTGCCCGCGATACCGAAGATGAGTCCGGTGGGATCGCTCGCGTTGAGCGGGTTATCGCCTGCGTAGGCGTAGGGTGCGCCACTGATCGCGGCCAGCGGATTGACGCTGAGGAACTGCGCGGTCGCGGGATCATAGACCCGTGCCCGCATATAGATGAGCCCGGTGTCGAGCTGGTGTATTGAGCGTCGTACCCGAGTGGGGTGGTGCTACTCCCGGTTGAGCCGGTCTTGTTGCCGTAGGCGTCGTAGGTGGAGGTACCTTCTATTTGCCTGTGGAGCCGGTGAGTAGGCGTGTGCTGCCTTGTTGATCGTGATGTAGGTACGTAACCGCGCCTGTCGAGGTGTTGATTGGTCGCAGCGCCCCCTCTTCAGCTGTTACTGCTGCCATTGTGCGGCAAGAGATTCGTCGTAGGTCGCAAAGTTGAGTCCGTGGCCGTCCCCCAAACCAGCCAGACAGTGCACATCGCGCATCCAGGCTTGTAGACCGTCTGGAGGCGGGGACGATAGTCGCACATCGGACGTAATCCGCAATTCGTTTGGCTTGCCCGACGTCGGCGCTTCGGCGAAGAGCCAGATCTCATCGAAGCCCGTTAGGAACTGATGCTCATCGATCAACATCATGAGAGTTGGCCCATCGATCAGCACATCGTCATCAATTTCGCGGTAGGAGGCACCTAACTGCTGAAGCAGCGGAACGAGACTAGGTAGTCGGGCACCCTCGGCGTACTGTCAATCATCGAGACAAGAATGAGCAACCCACCGATCTGGTGGGACGACAATCGCCGAATCGCGGCCGGAACGTCTAGATTAGGAATCCAGCCTACGTGCAGGGTTTTGGAAATAGCCATCGTGTTACTCACCCGGCCTGATCGGGCGTCCCGGCTGTCGAATGCCTTCAACCCAGTCGTGGTGGAGATAGGTGATGGTGCCTGCGCTTGTGATTTGCTCGACGTCATTTCGTTGGGTCCATAGGTGTAGCTGTAGGCGCAGTGATTGAGGGCGTTTCATTCGGCGCAAATCGATAGGCCGAGCCGCCTGAAGGCTTCGTTTAGTACTCCTACCTCGCGACTGGCGCGCAGAGACGCAACATTCGCCTTACGGAATTGGCCAGTTGAGAATAGCCGCGTTGATTCGTCGGCTTCGTTTGCAGCCAACGCCATTTTCCGATACAAGCGTTCGAGCCGACCGAATCCCGGCGGGCGAGGGACCTGGATTAGCGCCTTGGCCTCCGACGCCGTGACAGCATTGGTTGCCCGCGCAAGCTGCACTTCGTACTCACGCGACTTGCGTGCCTTCCGACCAATCTGCACGATCTCAGTATTGTAACGCTCGCAGACGGTGCGCACTTGAATACCGTACATGCGCGCAGCGACGACCTGTGCCGGACTTGGCGCTTGTGATCGACTGCCCGTCGAGCTTTGGCCGCCACAGCCGCCGACAGTGCCCGCGTAGACAACTACTATCGCCATCATTACTCGCGGGCGCTGCCGTCGCGCTAGGATCGCTAGGAGCATGGTTCCTCAAAGGTTGTCAACTGAGCCGTCCAGAATCTGGGGCCTGTTTCTTGCCGCAATGATCGTGGCACCAACCGCCGCAAAGACACCAGCAATCCCGCAAAAAAGTCGAAATCGTCCCATCTTGAGGTCTAGATATTCAGAGCTAGACACATAGCGCACAACATGTCCGTAACGAGTGGTTACGTACCGGCCATCACGAACTACTGGCGTTTCAAACGTGACATGATCGCCAATCGCAATAACCGCTACAACCCAGACAACACAAACGATGAGGAAGACGCGCCAGGCGCGCGGGGCGTGAACCCATACAGTACGGACATCGACACGAACCGTGCGTCGTCCGACTACCTGCGTATAACGGACAACTGAATATGCAAAGGTAGTAATAGCCGACCCAACAATAATCCATGTCAGAAGCTGGGAGTGCCCGACATATACCCAAAGGCTTACCGTCGTCAACACCAAGGCTGCGATGGCGGGTGATATCGAGACCATCGCAGCCTTGGTCCAATTTCGGACTATGCTTTGTCTAAAGGCCAATCTCAAAGGTTTCCGTTTCCGACAAACCTCCATACTGGTCAGCACCAGCCCCAATACCTATAGAGGCTTCGCCTCCGGTGATCCGGTTACCGCACGCGTCGCCACCGCCGTAGAACGTGTCTGCGGACACCCCGCCGCCAGCATGAATTGACCCACCAAGATGCTCAAACGGACCACCGAGTTCTTCAATGTGTTCCGCATTTGAACCCTGAATACCGATCCCGGCAGACGCACCGGCTCCAGTAGCGATCCCGCCGCTGACTGTCCCGGAGACGCCGACTTCACCCGACGAACTTGCTTGTCCGCACGCGCTGATTCCAACTCGAATGCCCAGCGCAACTTCCCCGCCCACACAGATCCCAACAGTGAGAAGTCCGCTCGGATCGCGCCGGTTCAGTGGATTGTCTTCGCCGTAAGTGTACGGCGCCCGAGTGATAGCCTCAAGCGGGTCCGCGCTAAGGAACTGTGCTGTAGCTGGGTCGTAGACGCGAGCGCGTAGATAGATGAGTCCGGTGTCTTGGCTTGTATACTGCCCGTCGTAGCCGAGTGGCGTGGTCGTCGCTCCTTCGCAAGTGGGCGTCCCGTATGCGCCGTAGGTGCATTTGCCCGTAACGGTACCTATCGAGCCGGTCAACAGCCGTGTCGATCCGGCTTGGTCGTGGTGTAGATAGGACACGGTGCCGCCGCTACTGATCTGCTCGATCGGGGGACCGTTGGGGCCGTAGATGTAGCTGTTGGTTCCGTCGTTGAGGATCAGTGGCAGATTCCCTGTCGGGTTCCACGTTAGGAAGCTGGCGGTTCCTGAGATGGTTTGTGATGCGCG
>JBAPMC010000026.1:0-7448 GCA_049278415.1 Solirubrobacteraceae bacterium | reverse complement strand
CCACATGTGGCGATGGCTCAATGACATTCGACCAAGAGGAGCCAGGAGATGTTCGTGTTCAAGGCCGCCGTAGTTGGAGCGGGCACCATGGGCGGGCAGATCGCCCAGACGATCGCCGCCGCCGGCTTCCCGGTCGTGCTCAAGGACATCAACCAGGATCTCGTGCAGGCAGGTCTCGATGAGGCGCGCAAAGTCACCGAGGGCCAGGTCTCAAAGCTGGTGAAGAAGGAGCGCATCACCGCCGAGCAGGGCGCAGCCCAAATCGAGGAGATCCTCGGACGGATCGAGGGCGCCACCTCCTATGCGGGCTTCGGCGACGTCGACTTCGTGATCGAGGCCGTACCCGAGCGGATGGATATCAAGCAGGCCGTGTTCGCCGAGCTCGACGCAGTCACGCCCGGTCACGCCATCCTCTCCTCAAACACCTCCTCGCTGTCGATCGGGGAGATCGGGGAGGCCACGATGCGCCCCGACAAGGTGGTCGGCTTCCACTATTTCTACCCAGCTTCGGTGATGCCG
The DNA here is from genome assembly GCA_049278415.1 of Solirubrobacteraceae bacterium. GTDB lineage: Bacteria > Actinomycetota > Thermoleophilia > Solirubrobacterales > Solirubrobacteraceae > Palsa-744. The sequence goes on along the minus strand of JBAPMC010000026.1, from coordinate 6,929 downwards.
CTGGTGGAGATCGTCGAGGGGGAGGAGACCTCGCCTGAAACGATCACCGCAGCACTAACCTTCGCCCAAGCCATCCGCAAGCAGCCAATCGCCTGCGTTGAGGTCCCGGGCTTCGTCGTCAACCGCATCCTGATGGCCGGCATGTCCGAGCTCTGGCGTGAGCAGGAGGAGAAGAAACTCTCGATCAAGGCCATTGACGAGGGGGTCGGCGCAGCGGGAGTTGTCCCAATGGGTCCCTACTTCCTCGTGAACCTGCTCGGCCTCGACACTGTGCTGCACGTGGCCGAACACGTCGCCGACGCCTATGGCGACGAGCGCTTCTATGTGCCAAAGGGGATGCAAAAACTGGTGTCTGAAGGCAAGCTCGGCGCGAAGACGGGCGGCGACGGGGTGTACTCGCCAAGCGGCGAGGCCAATCTCAAAGGAGACGCCGAGCCCAACACGGCAGAGCTCGTCGAGCTGCTCACGCTGAAGACCTTTGTCGAGGCGGCCCTCGTGCTTCAGGAGGGTGTAGCCACTCACCGGGACATCGACTTCGGCATGATGGCCGGCGCCGGCCTCGACCCCCGCCGCGGTCTGATGCCGCCTTTCATGAAGGCGGACGTGGAAGGCCTCGACACCGTGCTCGAGCGGCTGGAGAGCGCCGCCGAGCGCCACGGTGAGCGCTTCACACCGCCCATGGTCCTGCGCCGCATGGTCGCCCAAGGACGGCTTGGACAGAAGAGCGGCCAAGGCTTCTACGCCTATCCGCAGCCCGACGCCACCCAGCCCGCGGAGGTCGTCAAGCTCGAGGATCGCGGCAACGGTTTGGCGATCGCCTGGCTTGCCAACGGCCAGATGAACTCCGTCTCCCCCCAGGTCATCGAGGATCTCGCCAAGGTGTGGCAGCACGCCAAGGACAGCGGTGTACGCGCGCTGGTGATCGCTTCCTCCAATCCGTTCCTCTTCAGCGCGGGAGCCGACATCAAGGCGTTCACCTCGATGGACGAGGCGGCCGGCGAGCAGCTGATTCACGCCGCCCACGCGCTGCTGCGCGAGCTCGGCTCAGACGGCATCGCCACGATCGCTGCCGTCAACGGGCTCGCATTCGGCGGTGGCTGCGAGCTCGCGATGGCGTGCGACGTGCGCATCGCCGCCCGCTCGGCAACCTTCGGTCAGCCGGAGATCAAGCTCGGCATCATCCCCGGCTTCGGCGGCACCCAACGGCTACCGCGACTCGTCGGTGAGAACAAGGCTCTCGAGATGAACCTCGTCGGCGACCCAATCATGGCCGAAGAGGCATTTGAACTGGGACTCGTCAATCGCATGGTCGAAGATCACGAACTGCTCGACACAGCCCTTTCATGGGGCCGGAAGCTCGCCGCTCAGGCGCCAATCGCGCTCGAGCAAATCAAGCGTGTGTCCGGCGCCGGCGATCTCGATGAGGGCATCGAGGCGGAGAAGCGCGGTTTTGCCACAGCATTTGGGAGCGCCGACGCCAAGGAGGGCATATCTGCCTTCCTGGGTAAGCGCGAAGCTCGTTTTCAAGGCCGCTAGCCCTCGCAACTCGCAGTCAAGGCTGGCTATCCCGCGTCGGTCACAGGCGCATCAGGCTCCCATAGGCGCTTCAGCGGGCCCGAGAGCTCCCAGCTAGCCGCCATTGCATTCAAAGTTGCCGGGATAATTCAAGTTATCTGTGCCGACTGCCGACGCCTTCATCCATGTCGATCCCAGATATTGGACTCAAGAGCGAGGCGACCGAGGTCGAGCCCTCGCCAGCCGCCCGGATGGAGCTCGAACGTCACCTGCGATCTCTAGGCGAAGCGCTCAACGAGCGAACCGAGGATGTTGTCGGAGGCATACTCAGGCGCAATGAGGAATCGGGCGTGGTGCTCGAGCCGATGGTTGAACAGAGCTTTCAGAAGGTCGGCACCGTATCCACCATCGCTGTTGCCAGATGGATGGCCGGCGAGGGCCCCGAGGTGGCACGCGAGGTCGGTCAGGAGTCATGGAGCATCTTCGGCCAGCTCGCCGCTCAACGGGCTGCCCCGCTCAACGAGGTCACCAAGCGCTGTCTGCGCTGGCGTGACGCCGCCGCTGACATCGTCGGCGAGGTGGTAAGCCAGCTGAAGCTCCCAGAGACAGTGCTCGAGCGAGCCCTCTTGATGCTGCAGCGCAGCATGGATGTCACGCTCGTGCGCATGTGCCAGTCCTTTGAGGCAGAGCGCCGACGCGCGCACGAGGAGCTCAGTCGCCGCCAGGAGGAGCTTGCCTTCATGGCCACCCACGACGCCCTCACCGGCCTGCCAAATCGCACGCTCATTCTCGACCGGGTCGAGCAGATGCTCGTGCGCGCGCGCCGCAACCAAACGCCAGTGGCAGCCCTGTTCGTGGATCTCGACAACTTCAAGGGCATCAACGACACGCTCGGGCACGGCGTCGGCGATCAACTGCTGCGCGCGGTAGCTGCTCGTCTGGAGGGAGTCGTGCGCGACATCGACGCGCTCGGACGGCTCGGCGGCGACGAGTTCGTCGTCGTCGCCGAAGGAATGTCGCTGGCGGCCGGCCCCGAGCTGATCGCCGAGCGCTTGCTGACGGCGCTCAAGCAGCCCTTCAAATTGAAGGGGGCGCAAGACACTCGTCTGATCGTAACCGCAAGCGTTGGAGTTGCTATGGGCGACCGAGCCACCGCTGAAGAGTTGCTGCGCGACGCCGACATCGCCATGTACCGCGCCAAGTGGGAGGGCAAGAACGGCTACGTGGTGTTCGAGTCGGGCATGCAGGACGCCGTCCAGACAAGGATGGAGCTTGAGATGGATCTGCGCGACGCTTTTGAGAAAGAGGAGTTCTTCGTCGTCTACCAACCCACCTTCAACCTGCGCGAGATGGTCCCCACGGGCATGGAGGCGCTGATCCGCTGGCGCCATCCCACGCGCGGCGTCGTCCAGCCGGACGACTTCGTTCCGCTGCTAGAGGAGACAGGCCTGATCGTGGAGGTCGGACGATGGGTGCTGCAGGAGGCCTGTCGTCAGGGCGCCGAGTGGCGCGAGGCCGGTCGTGGGGTTGGTGTGGCCGTCAACGTCGCAGCCCGACAGCTCGACAGAGATGAGTTCGTTGAGGAAGTGAAAGAAGCCTTGAGCAACTCGGGCCTCGAGTCCGACGCGCTCACGATCGAGATCACCGAGACCACAATCATGGCCAACGCCGAGGAGACCGCCGTCAGGCTGGCAGCCATCAAGGAGCTCGGCGTGCGCGTCGCCATCGATGACTTCGGCACCGGCTACTCCTCGCTCGCCTATCTACAGCGCTTCCCCGTCGACGCTTTGAAGATCGATCGCTCCTTCATCTCCAACATCCGTCACGACTCCGAGGGCGAAACCCTGATCAGGACACTCGTCCAACTGGGCAAGTCGCTGTCGATCGAGACGCTCGCCGAGGGCATCGAGCAGGCTCACGAGCTCTCGCTGCTACGGGAGGAGAGCTGCGACACGGGGCAGGGCTTCCTATTCGCGCGTCCTCTCGACATGGAGGAATGCGAGTCATTCCTCGAGAACTGGGCTGGAGCCGCGCCGCCCGCCACGCCGCCTACGCCTCCCATCGCGCCCTCGCGGGCGCCTGGCCTTACGGCGTAATGCCTCTTACGGCGTAGCGCCTAGTTGAGCTTGACCAGATCGCGCTGCGGCGCGATCTGCCATCGCGCCGCAAGTTCCTGAAGCTCTCCGCTGAGCGTCCAACGGTCTGCGAGCGGCTCGCCCTCGTATTCCACGCTTGCGCCCTTCAGCGTCATCGAGCCGCTGTTGTCGCCGATCGCGCGCAGCTCAGCCACCTCGGCATCGCTCAGTCGCATCTCAGGTGGTAGTGCCGCGAGCTCCGAGCGCTTCCGCTCGATCGGACGAGCTCCGCTTCCGCTCTCCTGAATCAACGTGGGCGCCACGCAGGCTACCGCGCTATGGGCAAGGTTCCACTGGCAGGCGAGCTGCAGCATCGTGAGGTCGTGGCGCTCGGCGTAGGGGCGCATCCGCTCGAGCTTCCGCGCTCCCTTCTGCACCCAACCGTCGGGCCTGAACTTGCGATGGTCGTACTGCGCAAACTCATGACCCGGGCGCACATCGTCGTGGAACACGCCGCCATAGTCCACAACGCGCGTAATCAGCTTCACGTCGTTGGCGGCGGCCGCGTCGAGCACCAGCTCGCCCGGCCACGGCTCCATCGGGCTGAGGATGACCATCGCCCAGTCAATCACCCCGCCGAAGCGCTCCATGCAATCGATCAGGTCGAGCGTGAAGCCGTTCGCGGGACCGGGCGCAACGCCGAGCAAACGGGTGAGCCCCGTGTCGCGAAGCGCCTGCATCCCCTCCCACACACTCTCGTTCGTGTAGCCCGTACGGTCGGGGTTGTGCAGCATCAGCAAGTCAAATCGCTCGGCGCCGAGTCGCTGCAAGCTCTGCTCCGCCGCCATCTGGATGTATGTCCCATAGTCGCGCTCGGCGCGCAAGCGCGGGTCGGTGAAGCGGGGAAAGCCCTTCGCGCCCTCGCGCTCACCCTCGTAGAAGTCGTGTCCGATCGCGCCTATCAGGCAGAAGCTGTCACGATCGACGCCCTCGATCGCAGATCCCAGCAAACGATCGGCCGCGCCGGCGCCGTAGGCGTCGGCGCTCATCACGGTGTCGATTCCCTCTCCAGGACGCAGCAACGCGAGCAGGCGCTCATCCTCCAGCGGCTCACCGAAATGCATGAAGCGCCCGCCGCTCCATGTCCCTACTGCTGTCCTCGTGGGATCCATCGTCATCGCACACTAAAGCCGAGCGCCGTGCGGGCGCGCAGCGCCGCCTCCAAACGCTCGAGCGCATGACGCACCGCTGGCTCTTGGGGCTCTTGCTGTGCGCTGCTCGACTCGCCGCGGCTCAGCGTCGATGGGCTCGCCTCCGCGGTCGAGTCGACGGTGGCGTCGCTTGCGATGACGGCATTGGTCGGAAGCGCGACGGCTGGCAGCGCAACCAGCGCGTTTCTCTGCACGCCGGCTCGCAGCTGCTGGAGCTCCTCGATTCGCTCCCGCAGGTCGCTGCGTCCCTCACCCGGCAGCTCGGAGAGCGCTGCGGCATAGGCACGATCCAGCTCTATCGCAGCGAGCGCGAGACGACCAGCGTCCAAATCCAGGCGCGCGCGCAATACGAGCTCCTCACACAGCAGGGTGCTCCCACGCCCCGACAGCAACACAGCAAGCCGCTCCTGTGGGCGTAGCGCGCTCGCGCGCTTCCCAGCTCGCCTACGCGAGAGGAGCAGCTCGCGCGCGTCTGTCCACAAGCCGTCCGCCACCTGCTCGCCCTCACCGAAACCGGCTCGTATGACGAGCGCCTGAGTGGGGGACACCTCGTGCAGGTGAGGCACCGCCCCCGCGATGCGGTGTGCGAACAGCACACGGTTGAGCACTCGTGCGGCGGCCTGCGCCTCATGCTCGGGATCCAGCTGCTCCAGCCAGGCACGCGCCTGGCTGTCCGCCGACAGCGGCACAGCGTCCACGATCGTGGCACGGGCCACGGGCACGGGCGCTGGTGCGGCGTCTGTGCGCTTCGTGCGTGAACGTCCTCCGAGCAGGCCCCGGCGCTCCGCTCCCACGGTCGAGAGCACCACCACATGCTGCGGCTCGTTGCCCTCCGGTCCAGCGTGCTTGCGCAGCAGATAGCGGCCGTCGGCTGGACCGAGCTCCCAAGGAAGCTCCATCTGCACGAATGTGAACAGCTGCGCGGGCATTACCGCACGGTATCCCGTCCTGGTCTGTTGGGCTGCGCTCTGCAACCTCCATACAACTCGACTAGCCTGTGACGCGCCCATTCAAGCGAAGCAAGGAGCAGCTGAGCATGTCCGACGGCAGCAGTCACACCGCGAAGCTGCGCGAGCGTTTGACCACCGGCACCGAGGACAAGCTCGGCAAGGCGCTCGCCGACCTAATCGAGAACCCGCTTGTAACGGGCACCATCGGCCGCGCGTTCGATGCACGCGAGCGCGCCGCCCAAGCCCAGGAGCTGGCGCTCAGCGCGCTGAACATCCCCACAGCCGCCGACATCGAACGCCTCACCCGTCGCCTGCGCTCCGTCTCCCAGCGCCTGGAGGGCATTGAGGACGGCGTGCACCGCATTAACCGGGCGCTCACCGACGGCTCCGTGGAACGCCGGCTTGCCTCGATGGAGGAGCAGCTGAAGACGCTCAGCGGCAAGTTGACTACGGCGGGCAAAGCTCCAGTGACGGATAAGGCGTCTGCGAGGACCGGCAAAGCTCCCACGGCGGGCAAAGCCTCAGCAGCAGGAAAGGCGTCTGCGACGGCTGGCGGCGCCGCTGCAAGGAGAGGCAAGGCTTCCGGCACTACCGGCAAGGCAGCCAGCGCAGCCAAGGCCTCAACCACGCGCAAGGCCGCTGGCACAGACAAAGCTCCGGCAATGCGCAAGGCAGCCGGCACGGACAAGGCCTCGACCACGCGCAAGGCCGCCGGCGCCAACAAGGCTCCGGCGCGCAAGGCGGCCGGGTCTGCGCCAAAGCGCCCCGTTCGCGCCTCGAGCGCCAAGAAGAGCGACTGAGCTATACGGCGAGCGCCGCCGCCGCAACGGTCCCCATCGTCTCCACCACGCTGAGGAGCGCATCGTCGTCAATACGCCTACGGGCGCCTGTAGCGTCAAAGGTATCGCTGACCGCGAGCACACAAGCCACGGGCACACCCGCGCTTGCGCCCAAGGCAAACAGGGCCGCAGCCTCCATCTCGACTGCAAGCGCCCCCTCCTCACCCCAAGCGTGGTGGCGTCGATCGTCCCGCTGATAGAAGAGGTCGGTGCTTACTATGCGCCCATAGTGGGCTCGGCTGCCACTGCGCTCGAGCTCCCCAGCCAATGCGCCCGCAAGCGCCGAGTCGGCGCGTGTGAGCTCACCCGCGCCGAGCGCTGTGCTGGTCCCGTCTGCAG
>JBAPMC010000025.1:0-3809 GCA_049278415.1 Solirubrobacteraceae bacterium | reverse complement strand
GACCTATCCCGCGGGATCACAGGCGAACATCTCCAAAGTCAAGGTAGACCTACCAAAGCAACTACCCTCACGCCTAACGACATTGCAGAAGGCGTGCACGAACTCACAGTTCGAAGCGAACCCCGCTGGTTGTCCTGCGGCGTCGATCATCGGACACGCAAGGGCGGTAACACCGTTGATCCCGGTGCCGCTAGAAGGCCCCGCCTATTTCGTGTCCCATGGTGGTGAAGCGTTCCCGAGCCTAATCATGGTGCTGCAGGGCTATGGCGTCACGATCGACCTCGTCGGCACCACCTTCATCAACAAAGCCGGGATCACGAGCAGCACCTTCAAGACCGTTCCAGACCAGCCCGTAGGCAGCTTCGAACTGACATTGCCTCAAGGCAAATACTCAGCCCTGGCAGCCACCGGCAACCTGTGCAAGGCGAAACTCAACATGCCTACCGAGTTCGACGCACAAAACGGTGCGGTGATCCACCAAACCACAAAAATCAGCGTGACAGGCTGCCCAAAGGCAAAGAAGGCAAAGACAAAGAAGAAGACAAGCAAGCACAAGAAGAAGAAGTGACATGGCAAAGAACGGAAGGGCGCCGTCAGAGGGGACGGCGCCTAGTGGGGTTGAGCTAGGCGGCAACGGTCTGTCGAAGGAGCGCGTCGCTGACATCCAGCGTGCTCGGATGCTCTCAGCAATGGTCGAGGTCGTTGCCGAGAGAGGTTTTCCAAACGTCACGGTCGCGCATGTAGTCACGCGCTCCGGTGTTTCGCGGCGCACGTTCTATGAGTTGTTCGCCGACCGCGACGGGTGTCTGCTGGCCGCGTTGGATGAGGCGATAGCGTGCGCCAGTGCCTACGTGGTACCCGCTTACCGCTCAGGCGGCAGTTGGGCTGAGGGGACCCGGCTTGGGTTGGCTGCGTTGCTGTCGTTCCTCGATATCGAGCGCAACGTCGGTCGGCTGCTCGTCGTCGAGTCACTCGGGGCCGGACCTGTTGTGCTCGAGCGCCGTCAGCGAGCACTCGCCGAGATGATCGCCGCCGTGGATGCCGGGCGGTGCGAGGGCAAGGGGGCCTCGGCGCCCCCGGCCCTGACAGCTGAGGGGATCGTTGGCGCGGTCCTCTCCGTGATCCATGCGCGGATCACGCAAGGGGAGCCCCGTCCGCTGCTCGAGCTTCTCAACCCGCTGATGAGCATGGTTGTGATGCCCTACCTCGGACCCGCCGCTGCGCACCGAGAGATCGAGCGCCCCGCTCCGAAGCCCTCTGCGCCCGAGCGTAATGCGATGGGGGACCCCTTGCGTGACCTCGGCATGCGACTTACATATCGAACGGTCTGCGTACTGCTCTCCGTGGCGGGCACTCCGGGAGCTTCAAACCGCGAGATCGGGCTTGCTGCCGGTATCGCCGACCAGGGCCAGATCTCCAAGCTGCTCTCGCGCTTGGAGGGACTCGGGCTCCTGCAAAACAGTGGGCTTGCGCCAGGCAAGGGCGCTCCCAACTCCTGGATGTTGACCGAGAGAGGCGTTCAGGTCGAGCGGGCTATGAGTGCCGATGCCGGCGCTCGGGGACAGAGAGCCGGTGGCGATGCTCCTCACCGGAGCAGGCGATGAGTAGCCGCGCCAAGGGTTATGCCCCGCGAGTTTCAGAGCCCAGACGGGAGGGCGCTCACGTCGTTGAGATGCAACGCCGGCGACTGCTGCTCGCGATCGGTGAAGTTGTTGCCGAGAACGGGCTGGAGGCTGCCACGGTTGGGCGAATATGCGAGCAGGCGGGCGTCTCGCGCCGCACGTTCTATGAGCTGTTCGAGGATCGCGAGACCTGTCTGCTTGCCGCTTTCGATCAGGCAATTGAGCGAATCGCACAAAAGATCGCGCCTGCATATGTGCCGACCCTACGTGGCGAGGGATATTCAAAAGGGCATGCCGTCGGAGCAGTGGGCAGACAGGGAGGCCGTTGGCGCAAGCGTTTGCGCGTAGCGCTGTCCGCACTGCTGGAGTTGTTCGATGCGGAGCCCAACCTCGCGCGTCTGTGCATCGTGGAGGCGCCACGCGCCGGGCCCGAGCTTTTGGAGCGGCGTCGCCATGTGCTCGAAGCGCTTGCGGCGGCCGTCGATGAGGGCCGCACCGAAGCACGCGCCGGCTGCGAGCCCCCACCGCTCACCGCTCAAGGAGTTGTTGGCGGGGCGCTATCGGTGATCCACGCGCGTTTGCTCACACGCTCCGCAATGGGGGAAGCGGCGTCTGGCGAAGCCCCGCCTGCACTCGTGGAGCTGACGGCCCCGTTGATGGCGATGATCGTCCATCCCTATCTCGGAGCGGCCGCCGCGCGCAGAGAGCTCGAGCGACCGGCGCCCAATGTGCCACGCGAGCTGCCGCGCAGCAGCGCCGACCCCTTCAAGGGACTACCGATCCGCTTCACCTACCGCACAGCACGCGTACTGTCCACGATCGCCTCATCCCCCGGGGCGTCTAACCGGCATATCGCCGACTACTCCGGTATCGCCGACGAGGGACAGATGTCACGGTTGCTCCGACGCTTGCACCAATTCGAGCTGATAGAGAACCGCGGCGAGGGACAAGCCAAGGGTGAGCCCAATGCCTGGACACTCACCCGGCGCGGCGAGGCCATACACGCAGCGATCGCCGTACAGGCAACTGCGGGGTAGCGCTCCCTGCTTTCGGCGGCGGCGCTTGCGGCGAGAGTCGGACAACCGGCTGGGTGACCTCAATAAGGACCCGGCGCGCGGCCTCCCGTCCACGCGCCGGACCTCCCTTTGCCTCCACGGCAGGCAGGCCCCAGGGTTTAGAAGCGTGCAGGAGCGTGCTCCACGGGCTCCTCGAACAGTCCCGGCTGGACCGTTTCCAGTTTGCGTGAGAAGAAGTCCCTGAAGAACGGTCGCGAGACGATCATCAGGATCACGCCTACAAGCATCCCGCCGATGCCCATCCACAATGGCAACGTGACGCCAAGGATCGGTTTGGAGGACACGTTTTCGGCGTGGCCATAGAAGATCACCGCCTTGACGAACACTCCGAACAGGATCAAGCCACCGATAAGCGGCGCGATGCCGAGCAGGATGAAGTCGCGCACGCTGTTGGTGAGCTCGTGGCGGTAGTACACGATGCAGGCGATCCCGGTGAAGCCGTAGTAGAAGCAGATCGGGAAGCCAATCGCCACGATCGAGTCTTCCAGGGCGTTTGCGGAGAGCAGCAGGATCACCACCGTCCACAGGATCGACACGCCGCCCATCAACAGCGTGGAGAAGCTGGGCGTGAGGTAGCGCGGGTGCACGCGCCCGAACGCTTTGGGGATCGACTTCCAATAGGCCATCGACAGCGTTGTGCGCGCGGTTGGCAGGATCGTCGTCTGCGTCGATGCGGACGCGGAGGTGAGCACGGCGATGATCAAGAGCTTGTCAAGGCCCGTGCCGAGCACGGGTTTGCCGAGCGCGTTGAGCACGTCTTCGCTGTTGTTGCTCAGGAAGCCCGGCCCGTGGAAGGCCTGGCCGGCGGCCGACACGATCACGTAGATCAAGACAAGCAAGATTGTCGACATCACAGCCGCCCTGCCCGGCCCCTCGTTGGGATCTTCTGACTCCTCGTTCACCGCCACGCCGGAGTCCCAGCCCCAGTAGATGAACACGCCCAGCAGGATCCCGTCGAGCAGCGCCCCGAATTTCAAGGCGAACGGGTTGAACCAGCCGATCGCCGGCTCGATCGAGCCGGCTGGGTGGTTGCTGTAGACCTTCACCAGAGCCACCACCGCGAACAGGCCGAGGATCAGTATCTCGGCGCTCAAGAGGACCTGCTGGATAC
>JBAPMC010000024.1:0-2571 GCA_049278415.1 Solirubrobacteraceae bacterium | reverse complement strand
GGACAAGATCGACGTGCCCGGGTGCCGCTTCCTCCAGAGCCTGCCGCCCGCGGTCGGTCAGCGTCACCTCGGTGACCCGCCTGTCCGCGGCGGACAGGCCGCACGTCACCAGGCCCCTGGCGCCCATCCGCCGCACGTGATGGGACACCCGGCTGCGCTCCCAGCCGATCTGGGCCGCGAGCACCGTGATCTGCATCCGCCCCCCGTCGGCCACACTCAGCCCCGTCAGCACGTCGTAATCCGGCAGCGACATCCCGCTATCGGCGAGGAGTTGGCGATTCATCTCGTACGCCAGGCGCAGCTGGACGCGGATATAGGCCAGCCATGCCCGCTGCTGCTCACCGTCGAGCCATCCGTGGGCCGGTGCGGCGGCCTTGCCACTACGTGACATATCACCTGAGCTTACCGCTGACGGTGGCCGCGCGGCACCGTCCGCCCGCGTCCCAGCAAGGCCATCCGCGTCCGCACCTGTTGCGGTACTTCTGTGCTGTACGCAGAGGCACGTCATGGGACTGTCCCGCGGGGCACTACCCACTGCACCGGCTGGCCGGTGACACGCGCGATCAGATCGAAGTCGCTGTCATAGTGGAGCACGGTCACGCGTTCCCGTTCGGCCACGGCGGCGGTCAGTAAGTCCGGGAAACCAACCGCTCTGACCTGCCCGCCGCGCCACAGCGCGGCCTGCACGTCCAGGGCACGGCGCCAGTCCTCATCGTGCGTGGGCAGCCATTCGTACCCAGCATCCCGGTCGGCTCGCAGATCATCGAAGTCTTTGCCGCTCCTGGTGGCCCACCCGAGCTCGAATTCGATCACTCCGCATGTGGCGACCAAACCCGCCTCTATCATCGGGCCTAGCGCCGCAGCGACCGGACCGTAGCGCAGCCGCGCCAAGGCGCTGGTGTCGGCCAGGTAGCTGGCTACTGCCGCCATGCGGCCCGCATCACCTCGTCGTCCTGCAGATCAGGCAAGCCACCAGAAGCCAGCCGCTGCAGATCCCGCCGGCGCGCCGCCAGAGCCGCCACCTCGCGGAGAGCCGCATTCACCGTGTCCTTCTTCGTCTCGGTATGCAGCGCCTCCTGAGCGGCAGCGAGATACTGCTCGTCCACATCGATCAGGGTCTTCGCCATCTTCACCTCCTCCAACACTCAGTATATCTGAATGATGCCCACCTGGATATACGGATTGGCTGGCCAGGCCCTCCGAGGGGCCGGCGGCATGGAGCCCAGTCACACGGTCCTGTCACCCGAGACCGCCTCCACCGAGCGTGTCCGGGCACAGGCGTGGATGAGTTCCAGGTCCGGCGGGCGTCAGGATCGGTACCATGCTCAGTTCATCCCGAGGCCCACAAACATGGCCGGCGAACCGTTAGCGCGACCACGGTCATGAACGTTCCAGCGGGGGCCATTTTCGCGGTCCTCGCCGACCCCGCCAAGCATGCCGCGATCGACGGCACCGGCTGGGTCCGCGACCCCTTCGACAGCCAACCGCTGACGCTGGGCGGGGCAGGTGACGACCTGCGGTTCGGCGGCTGGGTCTGGCGCTACGACCTGGCCCCGGGCTGGGCCGGCTGGGCAGTCTCAGCGACAGCGGCTTCAAGCGGGTCGATGAGTCTGCGGGATGCTGGCGGCCGCCGCCTCCTCGGCGATGTCGAGGTCACCGAAGCGCCTGGCCAGGGCGGCGACCACCCGCGCCCACTCCTCGTGGTGGACCCTGGTGACCGCCTCCCGGACGTCGCCCACTGTTTCACAGGACCGGCCGCACCTCGACCTTGGCGTTGCAGGCCCTCGATCCCTGGGCGGCGAGCTTGAGCGCCACGTCGAGGTCGGGGGCCTCGAGGATCCAGAAGCCGGCGAGGTACTCCTTCGACTCCAGGAAGGGCCCGTCGGTGAGCATCGCCTCCTCGCCTCGGTTGTCGATGACGGTCGCCGAGTTGGGCGCTGCGAGGCCCCCGGCGAAAACCCAGTGTCCTTCCGCGCCGAGCCGGTCGTTGAACACGTCGATCGCCGCCATCTCGTCCGGGGTGGCTAGGCCTGCCGTGTCGTGGATCACGGAAACCAGATACTGCATCTCAAATCATCTCCTATAACTCCGGGGCGCCCGGTGGGCGGCCGCTCACCTCTGCTACGAACGGCTCTGTCCTGATCCGACACCAACTCCAGGTTTTTTGCAAAGGACATTCTGCTGCGCGGGTGGGCGAGCTGGACCGCCCGGCGGTCCTCATCCGACGTGCCGTTTCCCTGCATCACTCCATCGAGGGTGGGTTGTGTCGTGGTCGTCAGCTTCATGACCGCGGTTCCCGTCTCGTTCGGGGCGTCCTGGTGGACGGCCGTTGGCCCCGACTACGAACGCCTCTGCCCGATCCGACACCCCTTCCGGATTCCTTCGAGGACTGTCTGGTCGCGAACGTGTCGTGTGCTCACGTCCGGATCACCTGGGGCGGGTGAGGCCGGTTCACCCGGATGGCGGCGACTCTTGGAAGACCAGCATCTATGAGTGGAGGTCGCATGACAACCCGTGTTCTTGCCGGGCGGCTGGGCCAGTTGGTGAGTAGCCGTTTTTCTGGCTGTCGAC
>JBAPMC010000023.1:0-11281 GCA_049278415.1 Solirubrobacteraceae bacterium | reverse complement strand
TACGGCCAGGTGTGGATCATGCGGGTCGAGGATGTAGTCGTGTTCTACTTCTAGGCTCGCCGGGTCGACATAGGTTCCTTCTTCCATCTGTTTGCCTTCAGCGCTTGTTGCTTCCGCGCTCTCGATCAGCGACGGACGAGCTTTTAGATACAGCGCCAGCAGGGGGATTGGGGCGTGGTTGGGAACGCCTACGGGGCCACACTTCAGTGCGATCGCCTTGTCGCTCACGAGCGCCAGCAGGTCGTTCTGGATGCTCTGTTGGTGTGCGAGGTTGTTCAGCTCATGGTGGGCCGAGCGCACCTGGCTTGGCAGGGTGACCAGCAGCGCCACCAATACCACCCCGCCGGCTGCCATCCATGGCATACGCCGTCGGTCGCCCTTGGGGAGCGCGCTCCAGCCGAACACCCCAGCCCCGCAGAACAAGCACAGGATCGCCCCCGCCAGGAACGCGTAGCGCGTGTCGATCGGTAGGCCGAATGCGGCCATCAAGGCGAACACGAGTACCGCTGTCACTCCCGCGGCGGCGCCCAAACGGGCCTTGTCGCGCAGCCACATCAGCGACAGCACCCCGCCGAGCGCCGCTCCCACGAGCACCACCGGGCGCAACACCTCCCCGATGCGTCGTGGGATGTATTGCGGCACGTCCCCGATCCCGGCTGCGCGCCCGAGTGTTGTTGCCGTGTGTTTCGTGTTGGTTAGCGACCACATCGCATTTCCCGTAATCAGCAGGTCGCTTAGAACCCAGATCGCGGGGGCTGCAGCTGCGAGCAGCGCCAGGCGTGCGAGCTGTCCTTGTGTGCGCGCAGGCTGTGAGCGCCGGGAGGCCACGAGCAGATAGAGCCAGTACAAGCCTGAGAAAGCCCACGCCTCGGGACGCAGCAGCCCTGCGAGCCCAAGCAACACGAGCACCGGTGCTCCCGCGCGGCGTTTGCGAGTCTCCACGAGCAGAGCTGAGAGCACGAGCAGCAGATAGGGGATGTCGACGTATGCGCGCACCCCGTAGGAGAGCACCGGCACGCGTGTCAGCAGGATCAGGGCGGCAACTGCCCCGGCGGCGCGTCCGAACCAGGCGCTTCCGAGCCGGTACATCACCCACCCGCAGGCTGACAGAGCGAGGAAGCCGAGCGCCACCACGATTGTGGAGCTTGCGCTTGCGCCGAGGGGCGCAAGCGGCACGCCGAGCGCCTCCACCAGTGGGTGGGGCGTTGGCGCGATTGGCAGACCGTACTCGGGCACTTCCCCACGCGAGAGCTGCTGGCCCCAAACGAGTCCGTAGAGCGTGTCGTAGTTGACGAAGCCCACCCCCGCAATTGCCCACAGCAATGCTGCCCCCGCGAGGATCACAAGCGTCGCCGGCGCCCACCTGGGCAGCTCATCTGGCGTTCTCTCTCGCACGCGTTTGCGGGCGTCGGCCCAGGAGCCCGGGAGGGCCCGCTTGATGGCGCTCGTCATAGCGGCGCACGCTACCCGCTCGGGCGGCCTGTTTGGCTCGCTGGAGCTACTCGAGCCCGGCAGATCGCTCGCTTTGACAGCGCTTGCCAACACGCTCATCTGTGCCGCCGGGCGGGGCCGCGGCCGTGGGTAGACTGGGCCTCCGGTGGCTGCAAGCGCTCAATCCCTATATCGCAAACATCGCCCACGCTCCTTTGCGGAGGTTGTTGGCCAAGAGCCCGTTGTTCGCACCTTGCGCAACGCGGTTGAGCGCGAGAAGGTTCACCACGCCTACCTGTTCGTTGGCTCGCGCGGCACCGGCAAGACGTCGATGGCGAAGATCCTCGCCTCCTGCTTGAACTGCGAGCGCGGTCCCACCGTCGAGCCGTGCGGGCAGTGCGACTCCTGTCGCTCCATCGCCCAAGCCACCTCGCTTGATGTGATCGAGATGGACGCGGCCTCCAACAACTCGGTCGATGACATCCGTGAACTGCGTGAGAGCGTGGTGTTCGCGCCCGTATCCGGTCGGCACAAGGTTTACATCCTGGATGAGGCCCACATGCTCTCCCAGGCTGCCTGGAACGCGTTTTTGAAGACGCTCGAGGAGCCACCCCCAAACACCGTGTTCGTGCTCGCCACCACCGAGGCGGGCAAGGTGCCCGCCACCGTTGTTGACCGCTGCCACCGCTTCGACTTCCACCGTCCCACCGTTGAGCAGATTGCAAGCGTTGTGATGAGGGCTGCCACTGCAGAGTCGATCGAGATTCCCCCTGAGGCGGTTGCGGCCATCTCACGCTCTGCCACCGGCAGCTTCCGTGACGCGCTCGGCACGCTCGAGCAACTCGTCACCTACAGCGGAGCGCACATCGAGCTTGCCGATGTGCTGGCGGTACTCGGCGTGGCCGACGAGCAGCTGCTCGCAGATGCTTTCGAGGCGGTTCAGGGCGGCGACGCACGTGGCGCATTGCTCACGGTCGCCCGCTGTGCGGAGGGCGGCCGTGACGCCGGCTCGTTCATACGCGACCTCGAGGGCCGTGCACGCGAGCTGCTCGTGGTGCAAACGCTGGGAGAGGTCCCCTCCGAGCTGTCGCTGACACCCGAGATTGACGAGCGTCTGAGCGAACAGGCGCAGCGCATTGGACGTGTTGAGGTGGTGCGGGTGCTCGATCTGCTCGGCGCGGCGCTCGAGGGCGTGCGTGCGGGAGCCGACCCTCGCACGCAGCTCGAGCTGGCGCTTGTGAAGGCTGCCGCCCCACACACCGATGGCTCCACCCGCGCACTGCTTGCCCGCATCGAGCGACTGGAGCAGGGCTTGGCGGCGGCAGGCGAGCCGTCGCCGTCGAGCCCTCCGGCGCGCGCCCATGCTTCGGTGGCTGGGGGGCAAGGCTCGCACCAGGCACAGCCCCCCCCGATAGCAGTGGAGCCGAAGCGAGGGGCGCACGAGGCGCAGACGCCGGTAGCCGTGAAAGAGGAGGGAGACGCGCAGCCTCCCATAGCTGTGACGGCGGGAGAGATCTCACCGCAGCCGAAGTCTCCGGTCGGCGCGCTTGAGACGCACCGTGCAGAGGAGGCGCAGCCCGCGGTTGCAGTGGCGAGCACGCAGGAGGAGCGAGCGACGGTGACGGTGGTCGAGGCGCCGCCGACAAACGATCTCGATGCGCTGTGGCCCGCTGTGCACGAGTCTGTTCGCGCCGAGCACGGTCTGCTGGGCGCTGTGCTCAATGAGGCCTCGCCGGCGATCCTCACAAATGAGGAGCTAACGCTCGCCTTTCCCTCTACCGCCGCCTTTCACAAGCGCAAGGCGGAGGATCCCGCCAATCGCCTCACGCTCATCGAGACGCTGCAGCGCATCACTGGGCGGCGCTATCGCGTCGCGTTTGAGCTTCGCGATGACCTTCCCTCGCAGGAGGGCCATAGCGCCAGCCCCCCAACCGAGGAGGAGATCATGGCGCGGCTGGTGGCGGAGCTCGACGCAGAGGAGCTCCCCGAGGATTGGCTCCAACAGCAGAAAGGCGGCGAATAGCAAGTGCCCCCAAAGCAGCGACAACCCAACATGCAGCAGATGCTCAAGCAGGTACAGAAGATGCAACAGGACATGGAGGTCGCCCAGCAGGAGCTTGCGAACGCGACGGTTGAGGCTTCTGCCGGAGGTGGGATGGTCACGGTTACCGTCTCCGGCGCGCTCGACGTGCGCTCGGTGAAGATCGCCCCCGAGGCGGTTGACCCCGAGGACGTTGAGATGCTCTGTGACCTGGTGCTTGCTGCAACCAACGAGGCGCTGCGCTCCGCCCAGGAGCTTGCAGCCAGCAAGATGGGCGCCGTCACTGGCGGTCTGGATCCCGGGTCACTCGGCGGCCTCGGTCTCCCGGGCCTGTAGGTCTGCGGTGGACTCCTCTACAAGGGCGTTGCGCGATTGCATGCGCGGTGACCGGCGACGCGCACCTTCCTTCGGGTGCGCAAGCGCAATTGTCTCCCAGAATCTTCCACCCATGTTTTCGCCTTGAGCTCATTTGCCCCACCCGTTCAACGGCTCGTCACAGAGCTCTCAAAGCTCCCTGGCGTTGGCAACCGCACCGCGCAGCGGCTCGCTTTCCACATTCTGCGTGCCTCTAACGAGGACGCGTTTGGGCTCGCCGAGGCGATCAAGGAGGTCAAGGAGAAGGTTGGATTGTGCGAGGTGTGCTTCAACCTCGCCGATGAGCCACGCTGTCGCATCTGCCAGGACGGGCGTCGCGACACGAGCGTGATCTGTGTCGTTGAGGAGCCCAGTGATGTGATTCCAATGGAGCGCACCCACGAATTCCATGGCCTTTACCACGTGCTCGGGGGCGCTTTGTCTCCAATCGATGGCGTCGAGCCAGAGGATCTGAAGATCGAGGAGCTCTACACGCGCGTAACGCGTGCTCTGGGGGGCGCCACGAACGCAGATGATTTGGCGCCATCCCACGGCACGTCCGACGATGGGGTCCTGCCAGGCGTTAGAGAGGTGGTGCTCGCCACCAATCCCACCACCACAGGAGAGGCCACGGCGTTGCATATCGCCGAGGAGCTGCGCCGCCGTGCCCCGCAGCTCACGGTAACTCGTCTGGCGAGTGGTTTGCCGGTCGGCTCTGACCTCGAGTATGCCGACGAGGTAACGCTCGGCAAGGCGCTCGCCGGGCGTCGCTCGCTCTGATGAGTGTGTGGGCCGGCAAGCCAACAGGTTGGAGTGGCGCCGACACAGCCCCGCTTCAAGCACCTCCATGTGCATGACGGCACGCGCGGTCTGGCGCGGTTGTGGCTGCCGATGGCGCTAACCCCGGCACATGCGCACACCAACGCCGGCTGAGTGAGGCGCTCTATCCTCACAAATCGTGTCTGAGATCGTGGTCATGAAGTTCGGTGGCACCTCTGTTGCCGACGCCGAGCGCATCAAGCGTGCCGCTAAGCGCATCGTGGAGAAGCGCGAGGCTGGCTACAGCGTGGTTGCCGTGCTCTCTGCCCGCGGCAAGACAACGGATGAGCTGATCTCGATGGCTGAGGAGGTCTCTGTAGTCCCTGACCCGCGTGAGATGGACATGCTGCTCTCCACTGGCGAGCGCATCTCCTGTGCGTTGTGCGCCATGGCAATCCACGACCTCGGCCAGCGCGCCATCTCATTGACCGGCTCCCAGGCGGGAATCGTCACCGACGAGTCTCACACCAAGGCACGCATCCTCGATGTGCGCGCCGATCGCGTGCGGGCCGCCCTCGACCAGGGCAATATCGTGCTCGTAGCCGGCTTCCAGGGCGTCTCGACAGCCGACGATGTAACCACGCTCGGCCGTGGCGGTTCGGATACCACCGCCGTGGCGGTTGCTGCAGCGCTCGGCGCGCACGAGTGTGAGATCTACACAGACGTTGCCGGCGTGTTTACCGCCGACCCGAGGATCGTCCCTGACGCGCGCAAGCTCAGCACGGTGTCCTTCGAGGAGATGCTCGAGATGGCTGCCTCGGGCGCTGGTGTGCTGCAACTGCGCTCGGTGGAGTACGCCCGCAACCAGGGGGTGCGCATCCACTGTCGCTCCTCCTTTGAGGATGCCCCCGGTACCGTTGTGCTCTCAGAGGGAGAAACCGTGGAGCAACCACTCATAACAGCCGTCACCCATTCCACCGCCGAGGCTCGCCTCACGCTCGTTGGCGTGCCCGACGCGCCGGGCGCCGCGGCGCGCATCTTCGAGGCGCTCGCAGAAGGCAACGTCAACGTTGACATGATCGTCCAGAACGAGCCCACCTCCGCCGGCGGGAGCGCTGAGATCTCCTTCACTGTGCCACGCGAAGACCTACGTGCGGCGCGCGCCGCGCTTGAGCCGATCGAAGGCGATGTGTTCACTGGGCTCAGTGCCCACGAGGAGATGGGCAAGGTCTCGATTATCGGCGCCGGCATGCGCTCGCACCCGGGCGTAGCCGCAAAGGTCTTCAGCGTGCTTGCGGCTGAAGGCATCAACATCGAGATGATCTCCACCTCCCCGATCAAGATCTCCTGTGTGATTGCCCGCGGGCGAGTAGAGCAGGCGGTGCAGGCGCTGCACAGCTCATTTGAGCTCTCAGGACCGGGAACCGTGGGCGTTGAGCAGCCGTTCATTTGAGCTCTCAGGGGACGGGAGCCGTGGGCGCCCTGGCGCCTTCAAGGCAGGCGCCGAGTGAGGGAAATGAGAGGGTGAGCTCGCCCAGTGGAATTCCCAGCAACCCTTGACATTCAGACTAGCTACGACTAGCCTGCGCCGCTCCCGGTTAGATCAAGGAGGAAGCTGGGAGCACTCGCCGACGTGAGCATTATGTAAGTGAAGGTGTCAGCATGGATCTGATGGCCCGGCTGGACGCCGACAGCCATTGTGCTGATTCTCGTTTCAACACAAGTCAGGGAGACAAGGTTGGAGGCGATGAGTAGTCAGGTCGAGCAGAAGCCCGCTAGCCCAGCGGCCTTTGATGTTCCTCTTGCTGGTGGTTCTGGTGTTCCGCTTGCTGGCGGTTCACGCAGCCAACGGGCGCTTGGACGGCGCTTGGTTGGGCTTGGTCCCATCCTCGAGACGAGGGGTCCGGCGGCGAGCATGCTGCGCGACGCCATGTTTCGTCGGATGCTGCTCGCGGGTGACATGCTCGCCGTCATTGGGGCCTTCGCGCTTGCCATCGAGCTGTCGGGGGGACGCCTGCACCTCGCAAGAATCTGTCTTGCAGGCTTGCCGCTGGTAGTGCTCGGCGCGAAGCTGTTCGGTCTCTATGACCGCGACGAAGCGGTCATTCGCAAGACCACGCTTGATGAGGTGCCCAAGCTCATTCAGGTCGCCACGCTGTGCACGCTCGTGGCTTGGCTCGCGGAGAGCCCGCTCGGCTACGGGCGGCTCACACGAGCGGATGTGCTGTTCCTTTGGTTTGCGCTTGCAGTCTTCCTGGTCGTTGGGCGCTGCGTCGCGCGGGCGCTTGCCCTGCGGGCTGCACCTGTCGAGCGTTGCCTGTTCATCGGCAATGCCGCGTCCGAGCAGACAATTCGCTCGAGGATGGTCAACCATGGGGGTGTACGGGCGGAGATCGTCGCCCATGTCGATCTCGACGAGATAGCTCCTTGGTCTGCAGACGCCTTCTCGCACGACAAGCTCCAGGAGATACGCCATTTGGCAAGCGGACTCGACGTGCACCGCGCCATCGTTGCGCCGAGCAGCGGCGAAGGGGGCGAGATGCTCGACCTCGTGAGAACGCTCAAAGCAGTTGGCATCCGGGTGAGCGTGGTGCCACGACTGCTACAGGTGGTTGGGTCCTCGGTGGAGTTCGACGACCTGCACGGGGTCACATTGATGGGGGTGCGCCGCTTCGACCTCACTCGCTCCTCAGCCCTGGTAAAGCGCGCGTTCGATGTGGTGGGCGCCTCATTGGGCTTGCTGGCGGTATCCCCTTTGATGGTTGCAATTGCGATTGCCATCAAGCTCGACAGCAAAGGACCTGTGTTCTTCCGTCAGCTGAGGGTTGGTCGCGATGAGGAGCACTTCGGACTGTTCAAGTTCCGCACGATGGTTCCCGACGCAGAAGCGCTCAAGCAGTCCCTTGTAGACCTAAATGAAGCACAGGAGGGGCTGTTCAAGATTGCTAAGGACCCGCGTGTTACGCGGGTTGGGCGCTTCCTGCGAAAGACCGCCCTGGATGAGTTGCCCCAGCTGTTCAACGTGCTGCGCGGCGAGATGAGCCTCGTGGGGCCGCGTCCGCTGATCGTGGATGAGGACCGGCGCATAGAGGGTTGGCATCGCCGTCGCCTGGCGCTTCATCCCGGTATGACCGGACACTGGCAGATCCTAGGCCCGGCGAGTGTGTCTCTGCGGGAGATGGTTGCGATCGACTATCTCTACGTCGCCAACTGGTCGCTATGGACGGACGTAAAGATTCTCTTGCGAACCGTCCCCTACGTGCTCTGCCGTCGCGGCCTCTGAGCGCGAGCGTCGTACACGCAGCGCCTCGGGGTTCACGCTGAGCACCTGCTCCCATGACGGCGGCGCATCGAGTAGCCGGGGGGAGCGCTCGGTGTGCGCTAGCGCCTTGCGGTCGCCGTGCGCGCTGATCCGGCACAACGACACCACGAGCAGCAGCGCGGCAAACCAAGTTGTTGAGATCAGTAGGACGATCATGGTGTTGGGTTCCTATTCGCGCGCTTTGGGCCAATCCCTCGGCGTGCCACCTAATAGATCGGAAGTTTGCGCCATCTATTTGATACCCCACGGCGCAGACCGAACAGATGTCCGAGGTGTTTCCAACACATGTCCAACTTGTAACAATTGGCTCAAAATGCCCGGGCGTCGCTTCCGTGGCAACGCCGGCGTTGCGCGCCTCGATCAACCCTGAATGACGCCGAGCTCTTGCGTATATACCGCGCCGCTCAGCCCATCGGCAAGCGAGGGCGGTGCAGAGGGAGCAACGCCTACCGCGGTGTCGCGATAGCTGGCGTTGAGGATGTTTGCCAAGTGCTCGGGCGAGGCTGTCCAGGCGGCCACTATCGAGCTCGGTGTGGCCAGGTAGAGAGTTCCCCAGGCAATGTTCTCGCCAACGGTGTAGCCCACCTGGGAGTTGGGGATGTAGCCGCTGGCTTGCACGCGATCCAGCGGTGTTTCGCCGTTGGGGGCTATGTGGGCGAAATAGTCTTCGCCAACCATGTCCTTGCTGTGCTGTTGGGCAGCTTGCGCCAGCTGTGCGTTGGGTTGCAGCGGGAGCTCGTTGTTGCGCGCTCGCTCCTGGTTGACGAGGCACAAGGTGGCTGTCTGCACCTGTTCGAGGTTGCCGACTTCAGGGGTAAGGTCGGCGTTCTGACAGGGGACGGCTAGCACGCTTGCGATTGTGGCTGTCGTGGGTGGTGGGCCCGTCGTCACATCTACGGTTGTTGCTTCGCTGTGCTCGGTGCGCTTGGCGGGCAGGGCAGGTGTGTGGCGCAGCGAGGAGCGCTTGGCGGATTGTGAGCGTGTGCTGTTGGCGTGGCGCCGGCTGCTGCGGTGGGGTATCCGGGCGGTTGAGTCACAAAGCTGGCGGCGCTTGCGGCGATGGTGCAAGGCGCGACAGCTGACATGGGCATGCTTGGCCCGGCGACTCCCTGACTGTGAGCGAGCGAGGTTTGCCGTGGGCCCTGCGGCTGTGGTTCCTCGATGGCCTGTGTTGGCGCCAACCGCGCTTGCCCCGGCGCATGAGCATGCGAGGCTCAGCGTTATCGCCATGAAGAGTGTGCGTGGACGGCTCACTCTCCTGCTATCGGCCGTCCAGTGCGTCTTTGTGAGCGTTTTGAGCGGGGCTGGACGTGCGAGAGCGTATGGCCTCGAGCCATGCGCGCCTTTATGCTGGAGGCGATGGCGGAGGACTGCGCATGAGGCATTCCGGGCTGCTTGTGGCGCTGGTGCTTGCAGTGGGGCTTGCGGGTACCGTCGTTGCTCTCCACAGCCGCGAAGGGAACGCCCAGCTCATCTCAGAACAGCGAGCTCTGGCGCCGGTGGGCGCCGCCCAGCTCGAGCGGCTGATTCTCACCACCGCCGACCCTCGTCCTGGCTATGGTGGCCGTGCGCGCGGCGCGCGTTGCCTCTCTGCCTCGCGTAGCGCCCTCGGCAATCCGTGGAGTTGTTTGGTGCGCTACCCGCGGCTCCCACGCGTGCGCTACCTGGTGACCGTCCATGCAGACCGGTCGATCTACGGTTCAGGTCAGCCCGAAGGCGCTTCTCGGGGCGGCGTGTTGACCGTAAGAGGCTGTTGTGTCGCCAGCGGAGCTAGCCGATGAGGTCCCCGGCTAGCCAAAAAATGATGAGGTCCGAGCCGGCTGATGAGGCTCGAGTCAGCTGATGGAGGCCCAAGCTAGCCGATGAGGCGCGGCTTAGCCCATCTCCTCGCGCAGCTTGCCCAGGGCACGGTAGATGCGACCCTCAACGGCGCTCTCGCCCTCGCCGAGCACGCTTGCAACATCGCGCAGCTTAAGGTCGGCGCCGAAGCGTAGGGCGAGCGCCTCGCGCTCGTCGTCGCTGAGCAGTGTGAGTGCCCGCTGTAGCTCATCACGGCGCTCCACTGCACTCAGGCCAGGGTCTGACTGCTCCTGCGCTGTTCCGGCGCCCACGTGTTGCAGCGCTCGCTCTTCGTGCGTGCGACGTCGCGCCTGGTCGCGGAGCAGGTTCAAGGCGATCGTGTAGAGCCAACGCCGCTCGCTTCCCTTGCGGGGGTCGAAGCGCTGGCGTGAGCGGAGCACTCGCTCGAAGGTCTCTGACAGCAGATCTTCGGCAAGCGCTCGGTTGCCTGTGTGGTAGGCGAGGAATGAGAAGAGCCGCTCGGCGTGCTCCTCGAACAGTCGCTCAAAGCTGTCAGTCCGCATGCGCAACGACATTCTGGCGGGTTGCGCAGAGCTGAGACGAGCGGGTGTTCTGGGTGTTGTCAGTTCGTGGGCCATTGGCTTCCTTCCTTGAGCACTGGGCCTGCAACGAGAAGATCGGTCTGTCGTGGTGCAGGGCGCGCCTCCTGCGAGCAAAGCCTTGGACGATGGAGGGACGCTCTGGGCAGAAGGGCTCCGGAGAGATCTCTCCGGAGCCCTGGCCCCTGCCTCATGTGAGCTTTGCTGCGACTTCTGCCCGCCTGATCGCTATGCCCTTAGCACAGGTGGTAGGTGTGGCTCTGGGTGATTTTCTTACCGCTGCTCGTAACCGCTGTGATCGTGACGGTCGTGCCGCCGGCGGAGCAAGGCAGGTTGACGAGGTTGATGTTCGCCGAGGCCTTTTTGCCCTTCAGCACGGACACCACTTTGCCGTTCACCTTCAGCGTCACCTTGCTGAGTTTCGCCTTGCGCGGGACGTTGATGTGGATTTTGATGCGGCGGCTGCTCTTGGTTGCTTTCTTGGTCGTGCTAGCTGCCTGAACGCCACTGGCGGCCGGCGGTGCGGCGGCGCCGAACGTGATGGTCGTGGCGTAGTAGTTGTTCGTCACGGTGTTGGTGACGGTTTCGGTGATGTTGTTTTCGGTCGTGTTGAAGCTGTTTTCGTTGCAGTTGAAGTTGTTGCTGCCGTTGCCGCTTTCGTTGCCGTTTTCGTTTCCGTTCCCTACGCCGTTGCCGTTTCCGTTCCCGCTGCTGTTGTTGCCGCCGCTCCCGCTGTCTTTGCCTTTGCCTTTGCTGCTGTGGCCGAGGTAGGAGGCGAAGCTGCTGTTGCCGTTGCCATTGCCGTTTTTGTTGCCGTTGCCGCTGCCAATGTTGTTGCCGTTGTTGGTGTCGCAGTTGCTGCCGTACTGGGCTACCGCTGCGTTGCCGTGGGTCTGGCTGCTGCCGGCGCTTGCAATGACGCCCCCGGTGCCGGCGGCCAGCAGGCCGACGGTCAGGCTCGCCACTGCGAGGCGG
>JBAPMC010000022.1:0-16176 GCA_049278415.1 Solirubrobacteraceae bacterium | reverse complement strand
TCGAATGGGCCTACCACCGCAGAGGTAACGGCCACCAGCGAGAACGGAGCACCACGGAAAGGACCGGCCAAGTAGATCTTGCCCGGCACGTAGGCCAATACCGCTCCAACGCCGGTGCCTACCAACGTGTGCCCGATCTGGCTCGCGGCGGGACATGAGGGTTGTGCTTCCTCTTGCGCACCGGTCTTGTGACGGGCGGCTTCGATCGCTGCTTCCGGACAGAACGGGATACCAGACAAGTCCCCGGTCAAACCCGAGGGGAGGTTCGTCGAGAAACCGGAGATGTACTGCTCCGCATCCGTCCTTGTCAAATGCAGGTAGAACGGGCTGAATGAGCCGGCGTTGTTGTTCAACAAGCCGGCTTCTATCCCGGGACTGAACGGCGGCACACCACCTGAGGGACAAGCCCCGCCGTCAAACCCCTTCGTGATACTGAACGACGAGGTCTCCGTGAGCGTCGTCGTCGGCTCCGACCACGGGCTCAGCACCGCTTGCGTCTGATACGTCCCGCAGGTGGTGGGGCTGATCAAAGGCGCTTGCTGTCCTTCGCGGAAGTGGAAGTTGAAATGGCTGAACGCCAGTTGCGGATTGTTTTCGAAGATCGTCGTGAGCTGGCCCGTGATCGCGTTCGCTTCGACCTTGCCCGCGAGCTTGATCAGCACTCCAACTTCAGGATTCTTCGCGACGACATACAGCTCAATCAGCGAACCAGACGGGTTGTCATACGGTTGCGCGATGTAGATCGACCCGTGGATCTTTTGCGTCAACAACGGTGTTTCGATTTCGACGGTTCCCAGCTTCGAATCGTTGGGGCAGCCTTCCCCTGGGATCGAGTTGACGGTCTCCCGCGCATAGTCTTCGGGAGTGCATCCGCCCAACCCAACACCCGCTGATGGGTTGATCGTCAAGCCTTCAGGCAGCTTTACGATCGTCTTGTTGAGCTGTGATTGCGCGATACCTTCGCTGCTGGTCAAACCTTCGTCGTGGAAATCGAGGTTGAAATCCAGGCCGCTCGGCGCGGAGGCGCGATCTGTCGTAGCTTCAGCCGACATCGTCGGGGTGAAGGGCAATCGGTTGCAACTATCGAGCGACTGCAAAAGCTCGCTCGTCGGGACTTCGCCGGACACGCCGGGTTCCTTCCACGAATCAGCTTCGGCGCTGCTCTGCAACGGTCCACTGCACGACGTTGGCATCGTCAGGAAACTGGGCGGGTGAGGTTCTTTCGAGGGTTCACACGACTGCCCAGGCGGATTGTTTATATTTCCGCGGGTCGCATACAGGCATTCCCAGCCACGAGAGTTGTCGTGGCGGGGATCGTTTGGGACGCCCCAAAACGTCACACGCACGCTTATCAAGCTGGCGAGCTGGCTGATATCGCTGGACGTCACGTTCACGCCGTAGTCTTCGCCGGGACCGTCACGCAGCGACGTGTCGAGCACAACCGGAACATCGCCCATGTCGATGAAGAACCCAAACCGCGCCGGCTCACCGAAATAAGGTTCGAGGTTGAACAGGGGCACGGTCACGTTGACGTAGCCGACGTTGATCGGTTCTCTGATCGTCACCGAAGCGACACCGATCGCTGTCTGCGCCGGACAGAGGTCCTCGCGGGAATAGGCTTCGGTTATGAACTGAATCATGGTGCACCGCGGAATGGGCACCGGATTGCCGATCAGACCCACCGGTATCTTGGTTACGATGTCCTTTGAGAGCGCAGCCGGTTCGACGACTGGCTGCACATGATAAAGCGGCCCGATGTCGGGACCCTGGTTTAGCGCAACGGTTCCCGTCACCTGGAAAGGATGGGACCCGGCCTGAGTAGCCAGAGCACCATCCGCTTCTTCTGCGCGCAAGAGCCAATCTTCAATACCATAGTGTGTCGGTTCTTTGGTTATCCGCAATGGACGGCTGAGCGAGGCAGTCGCGGCGTTTCCACCCGAGGCAGTCACCCGGTTTGCTTCCGTCGTCGAGGCGTTCGGCAGCACCTTCACCTCGACACGAACTTCCAACTCGTCATACGGCGCCAGAGAGCCTTTGAACGTGCACGACAGCGACGCGAGCGAGCAGGAGATTGGTCGAGAATGGCTAAAGTCGGCTTCAACCCCGGGTTCACTGCCCTCGATGCCCACAGCCTGCACGCCCGGAGGCAGGTCGTCTGTGATCGTGACGGGAACCGATTCGCCATCGAGATACCCGTCCCCGAGGTTCTCGGCCGTGAGGGCGATCTCGCCGTCCGCGCGGCCGTGCGTCACCTCGGCCACATGAACCGACGCGGACCCACCGGCCCGCATCAACGCCACCGGCAGGTCGGCAAAAGCCCGTTGAAAAGTCACCGTATACGGTCCACCGGCGACTCCGCTCACTTCGACGTCACCCGTATCCACACCGGGAAGGGCGACCAGTGCAGCTTCCAACTCGGCGGCGCTGGCGCCCACGGGAATCGCCGCGGTCGTCTCGGTGGCGGCCAATTCCGCGCCGATCGGGCTGCTGCTGGTTACGCCTGCTGACACCGTCAGCGTTTCCCCACCCACTGCGGTGATCTGTGTGTTCGGCTGCACCCACGTTGGCTCGCCGGCGTTCGTGACGGTATCGCCGAGGCGAAATGTCCCTTCACTGGCGTTAAAATGGGTGAGCACATTCGAGCCGGTGCTGATGGCGAGTCCGGTCGCGGTGGTCAGCGTGAGCGTGAAGCTTCCCCCAGCTTTGACCGATACTTCCTGAACCTCGTCGCGGGCGAGTCCCGGATTCAGGTTGGCCGGACGCGAACTGGAGGCCAGTTGCCACCACGGCTCCGCCGCCGAGGCCGATGAGACACCCAACAGTCCGATCGAGACGATCGCCAACGCACCGGCGAGGACCAGCCGCAACCCGTTAGGAATCCTCATGATTTAGCCCTCCGCTTGTTGCTGGATCTCCCGGCTTTGCCGGCGCGCCGCTTGCTCTTGGTCTTCACGCACTTGCCGTGGCTGAGGTGCTTGCCCTTCGAGCACTTGGGCGGCTTCTTCTTCGCCACCTTCTTCACCGTGAGCAGAGGCGTCGGATTACCGGGACCCTGGTAGGTCAAGGAGCCAGGAGTCGGGTCGTTGGGCGCCGCCACAGGACTCTGACACGCGTCACCTTCACACGCCGGCGGCGACTGAGCCTGAGGAAAGCCACCATCGACGCGAGCGTCATACACATCCCGGACCGCATCCGTATCCCGCGAGGACAATTGAGCTGAGGTGAGGAAGAAAACATCGTCGCCGCTTTCCGAGGCGTCAATAAACGCCGATTCTTCCTTCGATGTGCCCGAGGAGATCAGATCGACACAACCACCGGAGCCCGAACTGAAAGTCGCGCCCGCTTGCGAGCAATCGCCGATACCCGGCTGCTCAAACTCATACACATCCTCCACGCCGTTCGTGTCAGACGGGACCAGCGCGTCAGAGCTGTTGAAGAGCAGGCGCCCCGAATCAGACAGATAGCGCGACTGGTAAAGCGCCGACGCCCATGAGGGGACGTTCGCCGCCAACCAGTGGCCGGCCCAAACGCGCTGTTCGTCTACACGCCGTGTTTCGGGACCCGTGCCACCAATATCGAAGATGCCGTGCGGGCGGCTGCCCGTCAGGTTACACGATGCGCACACGAGGCGACCTTCACCGCTGTCGCTAGAAGTGTCATAGAGGAACACCTCCTCGTCGGGCTGCCCGCTCGCGAGATCGCGATTGTCATAGCCTGTGAGCGAACGCTCAGACATAAACGCAAACCAACTGCCATTGGGCGAGACCCGTGCGGTTACCAATAGCCCGCGGCTGGCCCTTCCACCCCAATCCGGAGCGTCATCGCCGGAGAGCACGGAGACAAGCCTCGTCACACCGTCATGCCACGCATACAGGTTGCACAATGCGCGAGACGCCTGGGCCTGGCCCCCACATTCACCGGGAACGGCGCTTTCACCGCGCGCGTTTGGCTTAGTCGTGAGAACCCCATTGCCGACAAAGTAGATCGATGAGCCGTCTTCAGAAGCGCCGGACACCTCGTCGAGCACCTCCGCGCCCGGGGCGAGATCGGTCACGTGTCCGGCCGACAAAGCGCCGCCGAGTGGCGCTTCGAACAGATACAGGTCGCCTCCCTCGGTAAAGAAGACCCGCGAGCCGTCAGAGCTCGCCGTTTGAAACCTGGCTCCGGCTCCACCAAGCTCGACCGTTTCTTCCCCAGCAACGTCGCGATCATAGAGATGCAAGGACGCTTCTCTGCCTGTCGACCAGAGGATGCGCGAACCGTCAGCGGAGATCGCCTGGCCCTTGAGTCCTTCTCCCTGGCCTTCCACACCGAGCTGTGGGTCACCGCTCGTTGGCGCCGGTTGACCTTCGGGCAGCACACTGACAAGTTGAAGCGCCCCTCCTGCCCACTCATACAGACTTTCCGCAGGAGCGCCTTCAGTCAAAGCGACCTTGGCGGTGAGGACTATATGGCTGCCGTCAGGGCTCGCACCGAGGAACTTGGGACCGCACAGTTGCTCACATGAGGGCGTATGTTCGCCGAATTCGGCGCCTTCGGGCACGTTCGCGAATCCAGGAGCACCGGTCACGAGCGGGCGATAGCAGGAGCTCAGACACGGATCCGCCGCATCGCCGGCAGAATAGTCAGTGCGTAGATAAGGCGTCTGTTCAGAGGCTTCTGGAGACAGCGGAGGTATAAAAGCATCAAAAAACTGAACGACACCGGCGGATAGATCCGTGGAGAAGAAACGATAGTCCGCTCCAAAAGCGGTCAGGTCGAGACCGACCGGGGTATCGTGAGGAGTT
Source organism: Solirubrobacteraceae bacterium (assembly GCA_049278415.1). Taxonomy (GTDB): domain Bacteria; phylum Actinomycetota; class Thermoleophilia; order Solirubrobacterales; family Solirubrobacteraceae; genus Palsa-744. The sequence continues at coordinate 11,389 of JBAPMC010000022.1, read as the reverse complement.
GAGATATCCAGCGACCCCCAGGAGGCAGCGTCCCCCTCACCGCGAGTGGAGAGCACCTGTGTGCTGTTGCCGTTACCGGCGGGCTGCGCTTCTGTTGGCGCAGTCGCCAGATAGGTGATCGCATCGCCGTCCGCGGACGCCTGCATCAAACCATTGTTCTCGAGGTCCTTGATCAGAGCGCTACGTTTATCCGGTGGGGAGACGAGCTCCCAAGCGCGATCGTCGGGAAGCGCGAAAACGCCACTGGATTGTGTGGTAAAAGTACGAACGACTTCTTCACCGGCGCCGTTACGTTCGCCTTCGGCGGGCTTGCCTTCTTTGCGGCTGATCCCGTTTTCGGCCACCAGTCGAAAGCGGTAAGTAGTACCGGCCAGGAGACCCTGCGGATGGGCGGTGACGAAGTCATCTTCGAAGCTCGGCGTCAACCGCCCATCGGGAACAGGTAGGCTGCCGGCACCGGCAAAGCCTTCGCGCTGAAAGCTTTCTTCAGGCGTGTACTGGAAGCGGTAGGACGTCAGTTCTTCCCCGGCTTCGCTGCGCGGGCTGACTTCCGCTTCCAGAGTCGCGCTGTCAGCGCTCACGTTGGAGACCGACTGACTGCCCGCTTGCACAAGCGGAGATGACGGTGGTTCGGGGATAATCCTCTCGATCTTGTCGGCCGCCGTTTCGGCGATATAGACAGTTTCATGCTGCGAATCCACCGCGAGTCCGGCGCCATTCGTCAACTGAGGCGAACTGAAGGTCGTAGTGGGAGCACAAAGCGAAACGCAGGAAGGACTGATTACCTGGATCGCGTCACCTTCGTCCACATACAGTTCCCCCGCCTGTGAGACGGCGAGGCCTGTGGCCGAGAAAATACTCCAGCCAGGCGGTGGGGTGCCAAGCATTTTGAACAAGCCAATTTCTACGTCGTTGGAATTGAACTTGTCGATTTCGCTTGCATGCATTGCACTCTCGAAATAGAAATTTCCGGAACTATCGACGCCGATCCCATCGGGCTCGGCAAGGATTGGAACGCCTCCACCGCCAAGGCTTTCACTGCCGACGCGCCCAATGTATGAGCCGGTCGACTGGTCAAACTCGAAAATGCCGAGTCCCGTGCCAACCGCGAGCTCACCCGACGATGCGACGGCGATACCCCTGATCTGACCAAATTCTTCCGGTTCCGGGAGCGCACCTGTGCCGACTCGGCCTTTGGCGCCCCAGGATTCAATCAGCGAACCTGTGGGACTGAACTTCTGGACTATGACGCCCGGGGACGAATATTCGGCGTATTCCGCTACATAAATGTCACCTTCGCCTCCGGGCGAGTCGTCTACCGCTATGAACATTGGGGTTTCAAATTGGCCTGAAGAGGCACCGGGAATCCCGGCCTGACAGCCGGTCGCTTCAGTACAAACTTGCGATTCCGAGGCGCCGTTCTCAACGCCCCAACCCCACGCCCGAACAAAAGCTCCCGAGGAAGTGAACTCGTCAACACGATGATTGCCGGTATCGGCGACATAGACATCGTGGGTGGCGCCGCTTACGGCGAGCCCGCTACCGCCGAACGTCAGCACACCAGTTGTTTTTTCTGTGGCAACTCCCGTAACGGAAGTAAGGGAAAGCTCGCCCGCGCCCGCGCCCGGACCACCAAACGACGGGCCGAAAACACGGCCGCGGTGAGCCTGGGCCGGCGCCGCGATCACCATCGTCAACGCCGCGACGGCAAGCAGCGCTGTGAGACTGCGATGTACGCTAGTCACTTTCAGTACCTTTCTCCTGATGACGTTGTGCTCGCCGGCTTGCTCATCCCACGCCCATCCCTTTGACACCTGCGAGGATTCGAGTTCCCTGAGGCCATAGTGGCCGAACGGGGCACAGGACTATTCGGCGGCTGTGACAGCCCACGTACCGTGACCTTCGACTTCTGCGGGCGAGGTGACGCCGAAGAACATCACCGCTCCTGCCCTCTTGACTGTGCCTATGGCTGTGGAACCAGTATTGGCTGAGTTCTGGAGGTGAGTTGTATATACGCAGAGATTCCCTGGTTCGGCAGTCGGTTCGTCTGCTGTTCCCTGGCAAGCAACCGACGGAACTTCTTCTTCTTCCAGGTTGACTTCCAGTCCTTTTTCGTTGATGAAGTGGGCGTGCCCTGGTGCAAGCGGTGCGGCCAGCTCTATAGGAAAGGAGGCAACCGGTACCGTCACGGAGGCGTATTTTGTTTCGACCGGCCCGAACGCCCAGATGCCCGTCTCGCTCTTACCCGACGGAAGCGTTCCCCCAGCGGTCCACGGAGAGCCCGATAGGCCAGCTTTGCCTTCTTTACCGACTTTGCCTTCTTTGCCTTCAGACCCAGCTTCACCCTTGACGCCAGAAGCCCCGGCCGCGCCGCTTGGTCCGGTCGGCCCCTGCGGACCGGCGGCCCCCACAGGACCAACAGGACCCTGAGCGCCATTGGCGCCGGCTTTCCCCTGCAACGACTTGAGCACCTTCGGACTGATCTGCTTGGTTGAGGTGATCAGGATTTTGCTCGCAGCGTACGCACCGCCGCTCATCGCGAACACCAGCGCAAGCGTCATCGCGACATTTGCATAAGTAAGACGTGTACGCAGCACAGAGAACATCTAGATCCCTCCCTTAAGGGTGAACACACAACACCGAGCCACCGTGGAGGAGCGACCCACCGAGGCGGAAGAACGAAAAACCGAAGGCGCGCTTACTGCACGCGAGAGACCCCGCGGACGAGAGTAGCCATGCCGGCCAAACGGGCCGGCTGGAACGATGATCCGACCTGGGGCTAGCTGTGAGCCGGCCCGGCCAGAGAGAGAGAGAGAGAGAGAGAGACGCGTCAGCGACGCTGACGCGTCCTATTACGCCAGCCCCGTGAGCACACGGACTCTCAAGCACGTTATTCCCCAATGAATGCACGCGAAAAACAACTCCCTCTCAGAAGCGACCCGGTCCCTCTCCCAAGGTCCCCGTCAAACGTTTACTTGTCGACCACGCGGGCCAACCCAAAACCCGACCTTATGTTTGCCCAGCGTACCTTCGACTCACTGGGTACCGAGCACTATAAGCATTAGAGGTGCGGTTTGTCAAGCCCCCTGCAGCGGGCGGATCAGATGAGGATCAAGGGGACGCCGGGGTTTGGGGCGCGCGCAAGGCGGTGGTCTGCTGTGATCAGCTCCGAGCCCAAGCGGCGGGCGAGCGCGACATAGCAGGCGTCGTAGGCTGTGAAGTTGTTCCGCAGCGCCCAGGCGTCTGTCATGAGACTTACCGTTGGCACACGGGCGATGGGCATGGTGAGAAAGTTGGCGAGCATCTCCTCTGCGCGGTCTCTATCCACCTCGCCGGAGCGCTCCAATCCTCTGATGGCTTGTAGGACCTCCGGGCTTATCGAGTCGGGGGCGGCAAGCTCAGCGTCCACGATCGACTGCTCCACCGCGCTCGCACGTTCGCCGGCGAGCAGCAGCTCGACCACTGCCGACGCGTCAATGACGCGAAATGGCGGCGCGGATCTGCTCGTCACGCTCGTCGCGCCCTTGGTGAATCAGCTCGAGGATGCGCTCGCGTGAGACACCGGTGACCGGCTTGCCCTGTTTCACCTGGGCCAACCACTCGCGGGTAGTGGGCAATGCCAGGTCGTGCTCGATCAAGCCGAGCACATAGCCGCCTACGCTCTGCCTGTTCGAGCGCGCCCGAGCCCGCAGCCGCTCGTGCAGATCGGCCGGCACGTCCTTTACCTGGATCGCACTCATAGCATGAATCTAGCATGCTCTGCGCATGCCACAGGTGGAGACTTGGTTGGCTTGGCGTGTCCGATGCCATCAAGCGCCCCTCTGTTCACAACGGCGCAAACCGTGCTCCCGCCGCTGTCGATACCTTGCGTAGACGATGCGCCGCACAAAGATCGTCGCCACCATCGGCCCCGCCTCGCGCGAGCCCGACACGCTGCTTGCAATGGTGCGGGCGGGGATGGACGTCGCGCGGCTGAACTACTCGCACGGAACGCTCGCCGAGCACGAGGAGACCGTGCGGCGCGTGCGCGACGCCGCAGGCAAGGCTGGACGGCCGGTGGCGATCCTGCAGGACCTGCCCGGGCCCAAGCTGCGCATCGGGCCGCTGCGCGAGGACATCGTCGAGCTCAAGCCCGGCGACATGGTCACCTTCACCTGTGGCGAGGAGAGCATCGGCGACGCCAGCCACATGTCAATCACCTGGCCCGGGCTGGCGGCTGCGCTCGCGCCCGAGGAGGTGCTCTACCTCGCCGACGGCTCTGTGCGCCTGCGTGTATCCGAGGTGCGTCCAGAGGCAAACGAAGTCGATGCAGAGGTCGAGGTCGGCGGCGCAGTCGCCTCGCGTCAGGGGCTCAATATCCCCGGACCCGCCCACGCCCTGCCATCTGTGCCCGAGGAGGACCTCGAGCTGCTGCGCCACGGCGAATCGATCGGCGTGGACATGGTTGCGCTGTCGTTCGTGCGCTTCCCCTCCGATGTCGAAGCCGTGCGCGAGCACACGCGTCTGCCGCTGATCGCAAAGATGGAGAAGCCCCAGGCGGTCGAGCACGCGGAGGACATCATCCGCGCCGCCGACTGCGTGATGGTCGCACGCGGCGACCTCGGCATCGAGATGCCAATCGAGCAGGTGCCCGCCGTGCAGAAGAAGCTGCTCGAGCTCTCCGGCTACCTCGCGCGCCCGTCAATAACAGCCACCCAGATGCTCGACTCGATGGTCACCTCCTCGCGGCCCACCCGCGCCGAGGTCGCCGACGTCGCCAATGCAATCCTCGACGGTACCGACGCCGTGATGCTCTCCCAGGAGACGGCCATCGGCGCCTACCCCGTGCAGGCGATCGAGATGATGGCGGCTGTGGCAGTGCAAGCTGAGGCAATCGCACCGTATGAGCGCTGGAACACCTCGCGCGTGCGCCGCGCCGAACGCGACCCCGCCCACACCGTCGCCCACAGCCTGTGCCTGGCCGCACGCGAATTGCAGCTCGACGCACTGATCGTGCCAACACTCTCCGGGCGCTCCGCCCGCCTGGTCTCAGCCCACCGCCCCACCGTGCCGATCTACGCGCTCTCCCCCGGTCGCGAGACGGTGCGCCGCTGCGGGCTGATGTGGGGCGTGCAAGCCTCCTCCATCCGCCGGCACGAGACCACCGAGGAGCTGATCGCCGACTCCGCCCGGCGCGTGGTGGAGCTCGGCTGGTGTGAGAAGGGCCAGCGTGTCGGTCTTACCGCCGGCCTGCCCAGCGGGCGACCGGGCACCACAAGCCTCATGCAGATCCAAGTGCTTTAGAGCGCCACCACAAGAGCCTACTTACGGCCCCCGGAATGGCAACCGGCCTCACAAGCGCTGTTCGAAGCGCAAAGCGGATCTTGTTTCCCAAAAACACAACCGCAGCACGTGCTTCAGCCGACGGTCCCAACGCCTGTGCGCTCGTAGAACTCCTCCTCTTCGCGCCCCAGCTCGGTTACAGGCCGATCGCCGTACATCCACTCGCGCGCAATCCTGTGCCAGTTGGCGCAGGCTCGCAGCTGTGAGAGCACCGCCAGCGTCAGCATCTCCGTGCGCCGCCCGAACAGGTGCTCCGGTTGCATCGTCTGGTGGCGCATCTCCCTGAAGTGACGCGAGCGCGGATCAGAGCTCTCAATCATCACTTCAGTGGCGATCTCCGGCTCGAGCTGCACCGCTTCATCGGCGGTCGTGTACCACCAGATCGCGTCATTGATGAACTCCAACAGGTGATCGGGGTCAACTCGCTCCGGCTCAGGCAGGAAGCCCGACTCCGCAAGCAGCCTGTGCAGCGTCTGCGCGTCACCCTCAACCACCGCGCGCTGGCAGCCCAGCTCAAGCTCCACCGGTCCAGGCTCAAGACGCTTGAACAGACCGAAGTCAAGGAACGCCATGCGACCGTCTGGGAGCAGCATGAAGTTGCCCGGATGTGGGTCACCGGAGAACTCGCGATGGCGATACAGGCAGCCGAGATAGAAGCGGAACACGATCTCGCCAATGCGGTCGCGCTCGAGCTGGGGGTACTGCTTCAGCTGCTCAAAGCCAACCCCCTCAACGAACTCGCTCACCAACACGCGCTCGCGTGAGAGCGAGCTAACCACCTCCGGGATCACTATGAACGGATGGCCTCTATATATACGCGCCAGCGAACGCTGGTTCTGGGCCTCAAGCTCATAGTCGAGCTCCTCGCCGATGCGCTCGCGGATCTCCGTCGCCAAGCCCTTCACGTCAAGCGCCGGGGTCATGCGCTTCATCAGCCGCATAATCATGTCGAGGTTCTGCATGTCCGCGCGCACAGCTGCAGCAACGCCCGGGTACTGCACCTTGACCGCCACCTCCCTGCCGGCCTGCCCCCCACCATGGGGGGCGGTGTCCTCCTTCAAGGTCGCTCGGTACACCTGACCAATCGACGCCGCCGCAATCGGCTGCTCATCGAACTCGGCGAACACATCGGAGATCCTCTCTTCGAGGTCGTCCTCAATCACGCGCTTCATCTGCTTGAACTCAACGGTTGGCGCCGCGTCGCGCAGCTTGGCTAGCTCACGCTGAAACTCCTCGCGGTGCTCCTCCGGCACGAGCCCCACGTCGAGGAACGACATAACCTGCCCGAGCTTCATCGCCGCGCCCTTCATCGTCCCAAGCGCCGCCACAATCTGCTTGGCCGTCTCGAGCTGACGGCGGGCGCTCGCCTCCTGGGCCGCCTCGTCGCTGCGCGTCACGTTCGCAGCGCGCGTTCCGAACTGCTTCACCGCCTCGCTCGCCGCCAGCCGCCCAACCGTGGCGGTGCGGCGCACCCGCGATGTGGGGATCTTCTCCTGCGCCACCCTTTGAGTCTAGGCTTGTTCGGGCTGCTCTACGCGAGAGCCCGGAACGATGTCGTCTTTGCCATCCGGCCAGCGCACCCATGCCTTCTTGCCACCGTCATAGTCCTCGCCGAGCAGAATCAAGGTGGCCGGCTCGCCAAGGGCAATGCACGCATCCGAGCCTTCCGCGTCCAGACCACGCCACACGCGGATGAAGGCGTTCTCCTCCCACTCCCTTGCAACGCTCGTCGCATCGGTATGGCCAGGGTAGATGAGCGTATCTGGAGGCAGCTCCATCAGAGTGCCCATGATCGAGTCCCTCAGATCGGTGTAGGTCGTATGACCTGGCGCTCTTACGCCGCCCACGCTGTCCTTGAAGAGCGTGTCGCCTGTGAACACAACTGCATCCCCGCCCTGAAAGCCCCAGGGGCCCGCACCCGCGCCGGGGCGCCCGCTCCCACCCGGCTCAGACACGAGGAACGAGAGCATCCCTGCCGTGTGTCCAGGCGTTTTCAACGGCCTCACCTCGAGCAGCCCGAACTGCAGCATCTCACCCGCCTCAATCGTGCCGAGCCGCACCCCCTTGCCAAGCACATCCCCCATGCCCATCAACAAGTCGCGCTCGAGCGGATGAATCAGCACCTCAAGCGTCGGCCAGCGCTTGCACAGGGCTCCAACCTCGCTCACGTGATCGAAGTGGTGATGAGTCAACAGCACGTGAGTCGGCTCGATCGCAAGGCGCCCGGCAGCTTGAATCAGCGGGGCAACAGGCCCACCGGCGTCAACGAAGAAACCAGGCCCACCTTCGCCGTCAGCCACCAGATAGGTGTTCGACAGGAACTGGTCGTTTAGCGAGCGCTCAACAATCATCGGCGGATCCTCCCACGTTGCCGCTCGCTCCGCACACTGGAGCAGCACCCGCCCTCCGGCGCTCATGAGTCCGACTGCGCGAATATCGGCTCCACATACACACCGGTGTGTCGCCAAACAGCGCCTGCCGTCTCCTCCAGCAGAGCCACAATCGGCTCATCTCAATCTTGACATACACATCACCGTGTGGTTTTGTGGATGGGCTTTTCTATCAAGACTTGAATATACGACGGGGGAGGGCTGTAAGGATCATGACCCACGACTCTACGTGGCTACGAAGGACGCACGCCACGCACCGCACGCGGTTGACGGCGCCGGTCGGGTTGCTGCTCGTGTGCGCGCTGTTTGCCTGCGCGCTGCTCGCGGGAATCCCAGCCATGGCTTCAGCCGCCACAACCGAAATGCGCGGCGAATGGGAACTCAATCTCAACCCAGGGTCCAAAAACCTGAAAGGCATAGCCCTCATCACCGAAGAAGCAAACGCCAAAGAAGAATTCGCGAGTCATAGCGCACTGTTCGAAGGAATCCTCTCCGGCACCTTCTCCGGCACGCTCGAAGGCAGCACCGCCACTGTGTCGGTCATCATCCCGGGCGCCCCACCTTTCCCGGAAGGTCGGTTCAACAGCAACGAAATCAAAATCGAACCCGGCGTAGGCACCCTTTCGATGTCGGGAACCGGAGCCTACGACGTCGGCGGCGAAATGACAACGGGTACGTTCGTCGCGAAAAGGATCAGGACCTACAAACAGATAGAAGAACAGGAAGCGCGCGAAAGAAAAGAACGAGAAGAACGCGAAGCCAGGGCAAGAGTGCGCGGTGAATGGTCGCTAACAGTCGAATCCGGCCCGCAGAGCGTGAAAGGCACGGCAATCGTCTCCGCGGAAGCAAACGCGAAAAATGAATTCGCCAGCAGCAAAGCCTTCTTCGAAAGCATAATCCCCGGCACGTTCTCCGGCACGCTTGAAAGCACCGAAGCGTCGGTGACGGTCGTCACCCAAGCCGCCGGGCCATTCCCCGAAGGTAAATTCACCGGTACGAAACTCGCAGTGGCATTCACCGCCACCACCATGTCCATAAGCGGAGCCGGAACGCTCACCCTTGGAGGGAGCTCGGCTCCTGCAACGCTAACGGCGACGCGCACCGCCACCTACCAAGAAGTGGTCAATCGCGAAACGAAAGAACGCGAAGCCAAGGAAAAGAAGGAAAAAGAAGAAAAAGAAGCGCTCGAAGCCAAAGAAAAGGCAGAACGCGAAGCACGTGAAAAGACCGCGCGCGAAGCCAAGGAAAAGCAGGAACGCGAAGCACGAGAAGCAGCCGCGAAAGCAGTGGTGATAAAAACCGTGCCGCCACCACCGCCTGTCATACCTGCAGCCCTCGTGTCAGTCCAGCTGAGCGGCAAGAGCTTCACCGCCAGCGCATCTGGGCAGCTCTCGCTACAGATAGGCAATCCCAACGCCTACGCGATCTCAGGCCGCGTCACGCTGTTGGTCGCTCAATCCGGTGGAAGCGGGAAATCCTCGGGCAAGAAAGCCACATCGCTCGGAACTGCATCCTTCGGCATCTCCTCTAGCGGGAAGCAGCTCGTGAAGCTGAAGCTCTCTCAGAAAGGGCGCGCCGAACTGACCCACCACAAAACCCTCCACGTGCTTGCCACAGTCATAACCGAGGCAAGCGGGCAAACAACCACAACCAAGACGTTCAGTCTCACGCTGCACGCCGCGAAAGCGGCACGCAAGCACTGAGGTATGGCTTCGGCGGCGGACAATCCCGGGGTAGCAGGGATCTGTCCGCCGCCGTACGCCAGAGACCTCTGAGGGCCGAGCAAACTTTGCGGTGTGGGAGCAGAGCTCGAACATCTCAAGCTCCCTACACTGCCGGAATGCCCCTAATACATACCTGCTATCGCATCACCGACATTGACCGCTCCGTCGCCTTCTATGAGGCGCTTGGCTTCAAGGAGGTCGGGCGCATCCCGATCGGCGATGAAGCAATCAACGTCTTTATGAACCAGCCCGGCGACGGCGACATGCCACGGCTGGAGCTCACCTACAACCTCGGTGTCAACTCGTATGACATCGGCAGCGGCTACGGGCACATCGCAATCACCGCCTCCGATCTCGATGGCACGCTCACGCGCTTGGCCGAGCAGGGCATCCAGCCGGAGAAGCCGCCCTACTCTGTGCGCGAGGGTGGCTCGCGGCTTTGCTTTGTGAGAGATCCCGACGGTTATCGGGTTGAGATTTTGGAGATGGGCTAAACGCCCAGCAATACAGCCAGATTCTTGTGCTTCGTGCGGTAGCGCCGTCGCTGCCGCTGGCACCGGCGTGCGGCAGAAGCTAACGCGCGTAGATCGCTGGTCGATAGCGCGGCTCGGGGATCGGCTTGCCGGCCTCGCGTGCCGCAGAGAGCCAGGCCTGCTTGGCGCGCTCCACTTCCGCCAGAGCCTCCGCGGGGCTCGCGGCCAGAGCCGAGCACGCCTTCAGGTCGGGGATGTCCGCGACGTAGGCTGCATCCTCATCGCTGTAGAAGACGTTGATGTGGTAGTCGCTCATGGCTTAGTCCCTAGCGAGCGGCACGAGGATTGTGGCGCGCTTCTCCTTCAAGTTTCCCAACTAGCTGCCTATGTTTACTTCCGTACCAAAGCTTGACGGGTACCGAATTGAGATCATCAAGCAACCCAGTCTTTAGCCGGCTCTATTACTGCCTAATGGTGCCCGCCACAAGTACAGGCCGCCACTCTCCTGCCCAGATAGTTCGAGGTCGCTGATGGCTTCACGCACGCCGGGATAGTCCGGGTGGCGGTAATCGTGGAAGGCAACCACAGCCCCCGGCTCAAGCGCGTCCCTCCAGGCGCGAAAGGCCGCCATTACCGCGTCGCGCTCGTGAGATGAGTCGATGAAAAGCATTTGCACACGTGACTCGCCATTACGCGGGCCATGGCTGTCCAGCTCACCTCGCAGATCGATCCGCGCACGAACGTCCGGGCCGGCGAGGTCGAGATAGGCGTCACGCTCGTGTCGCACACAGGGGTCGTAGGTGACGACCTGGCGCGTGCGGTCGTCGAGGGCGAGCGCGATGGCGCTCCAAGCGGTACCCGTTCCAAGCTCGACGACCAACTTGCGACCCCGCGCGAGGGCGAGCAACTCGGCCAACTCGGCCGGACGGGTAGCCGAGGCCAGGCTGAAGCGGTCTCCGATCCGATGCGCGTGACGATACGCACGCCAAAAGAAACGGGCGACAGGCCTCGGAAGCACCCGAAGTAAAAGCAAAACACGGACATGTTGGCGTCGAGCCGTCACGACGACCCATAACACTCCCCACCGCACGACGATGCGCAGGAGGACACATGGAGCCCGACTATCGGAACGTGTGCATTCGATCTAGTTATGCGTCCAGGCGGCATTCTCTATATCCGAGCCTGGGTTTACTCAGGTACCGTAACCCGATGGGTACAGAATTGAGATAGAGCCCGACAAGCCGGCTATCGAACGTGGGCTCGAAACCCTTTGCGAATCGCATCTCGAGCAGCCTGCTGCGCGTTGAGCTGCGACGCCTTGGACTTCGTCGAGGCATGCTCGACCGGGCAGACGCCCCGTTGGACAGAATCTCGCTTACGTCCAATAGCTCGACGGGTATCCCGTGCAGGTCATCGAGCAGCAATAGACTGGCCCCAGAGGTCTTTGTGAAGATCGCCTTACGAAGCAGTATCGTTGCCT
>JBAPMC010000021.1:0-24511 GCA_049278415.1 Solirubrobacteraceae bacterium | reverse complement strand
CCGACCCCGCTCAGGATGGGTTGCATCGGCGAGCATGTTGGACACAACGAGCGCGCGCACGAGCGCTGACGGTAGCGCTCTGGAATGATGGCCTGCGTGACGAGCGTCCCCGCCAGTGATCCTCGCGCCCGTCCGATCGGCGTGTTCGACTCAGGCGTCGGCGGGCTCACCGTCTTGCACGAGCTGCTCGTGCAACTGCCTTGCGAGGACTTTCTCTATCTAGGAGACACCGCCCGCTTCCCCTATGGCGAGCGTGCCCCAGAGGAGCTTGCGCGCTTCTCCTCAGAGATCGCCGAGGAGCTCTTGCGCCGTCGCGCAAAGCTGCTTGTGATCGCCTGCAACTCAGCAACCGCAGCCGCACTTCCGATCCTCGAGCGGCGCATGATGGAGACCACGCTCGGCGTCGACGTGCTCGGTGTGGTGCGCCCCGAGGCGCTACAGGCGGTCGCTGCAACCCGCAGCGGGCGCATCGGGCTGCTTGCCACGCCAACAACCGTCGCCAGCGGCAGCTACGAGCGCGCCGTTGGCGCCGTCGACCCGCACGTAACGCTTCACGCGGTCGCCTGTCCCACGCTCGCATCGATCATTCAAGCCGGACACCAGTTCGACGAGCAGGCTGTGGCGAGCGTGCGCGAGGCATGTGCTCCCCTGCGCGAGGCTGGCGTTGACACCGTCATCCTCGGCTGTACCCACTACCCGCTGATCAGCCCAATGCTGCAGCGCGTGCTCGGTCCGGACGTAAAGCTCGTCAGCTCCGGTGGGGCGCTCGCGCGACAGGTGGAGCACGCGCTCTCAACACGTGGCCTGCGCAACCCGCGCGAGCAAGGAGAGGGCAACTACCGCTTCCTGTGCACCGGCGACACCGAGGCGTTCAAGGAGCCCGGCACCCGTTTTCTGCAGATGCCGCTCGGCGAGGTCGAGCACGTTGACCTACAAAACGTGGAGGTCCTTGCATGAGCTCAGACATCTCATCAGCGCCCGGGCAGGAGTCGGATAGCGCCGATGGCCCTGCACAGGCGCCGGCTACGGCCGAGCGCACAGATCGCAAACGCAGCTATGGGCGTGCCGCAGGCGACCTACGCCCCGTGGAGATCGAGCCGGGCTTCGTGCGCACAGCAACCGGCTCCGCCTTGATCTCGATGGGGGAGACGCGCGTCATCTGCACAGCCTCCGTCCAGGAGGGCGTGCCTCGCTGGATGACAGGCAAGGGCAGGGGCTGGCTGACGGCGGAGTACGGGATGCTGCCCGCCTCCACAGGCGATCGCAAGGCGCGCGACATCTCAAAGGGACGACTGGACGGCCGCTCGGTGGAGATTCAACGCCTGATCGGCCGCTCGCTGCGTGTGGTGATCGATCTGAACGCGCTCGGCGAACGCACGGTCTACCTCGACTGCGACGTGCTGCAGGCCGACGGCGGCACGCGCTGTGCATCGATCACAGGCGCTTATGTCGCACTGGCGCTCGCCTGCGCGCAGTTGCAGGAGAAAGAGAAGATCGAGCGCTCTCCGCTCACCGGCTCGATCGCAGCCGTCTCGTGTGGGATGGTCGGCGGGGGGGCGCTGCTCGATCTCGACTAGGGCGAGGACTCAAACGCCGAGGTGGACGCCAACGTCGTGATGACCGGCGAAGGCGGTCTCGTCGAGGTGCAAGCAACCGCCGAGCGCACCCCGCTCTCCCGCGCCAGCCTGGACGAGCTGCTCGCGCTCGCCGCCGCCGGCATCGATGAGCTGCGCGGCGCTCAGCAGCAGGTGCTGAGCGCCGCCTGAGGCAAGCTGGTGGGCGCCTCGCACAGCGATCGCTCAAGCGTCGAGCCCCTCTCAGATGCCCCACGGCTGCTGCTGGCAACCCGCAACGAGCACAAGCGTCGCGAGTTCGAGCGGTTGTTGCCCGGCCTTCAGGTGGACGCTCTGCCGGATGAGCTGACACTGCCGCCGGAGGACAGCCACACGTTTGAGGGCAACGCGCTCGGCAAGGCGCGCGCGGCGGCCGCCGCCACAGGCAGGGCGAGCATCGCCGATGACTCGGGCATCGAAGCCGCGGCGCTCGAAGGCGCCCCCGGGGTGCGCTCCGCCCGCTATGCCGGTGAGCACGCAACCGACGAGCAGAACCTGGCCAAGCTGCTGCGCGAGGCGCCCGCGGGCAGCGCGCTCGCCTATGTGTGCGCGCTTGCCTACGTTGATCCAGTGGCCGGGGTCGAGTGCGTGTTCGAAGGACGCTGCACCGGTCGTCTGACGGACGCTCCGCGCGGGGAGGGTGGCTTCGGCTACGACCCGGCGTTCCTACCCGACGAGGAGTCGGGTGGGGTGACGATGGCGCAGCTCAGCGATGAGCGCAAGGACGCCATCAGCCATCGTGGTCGCGCGGTGCGTTCTTTGCACGAGTGGCTCATCTCGAGCTGATCGCAACATGCATCGCATCGGAGTCTCGCCGAGAGGCCATCCCGCTCGGTTTGAGATCGCGGTCGCTTTACAACGAGCTTGCCGCTCTACAGCAGGTTGATCGCCGCTGAGGCAGCCACGGCGATGCTCAGCGCGGCGTAGCCCGTGTAGTCGGAGAGCAACAGCAGCAGCGCCACGAGCAGCGCCACGAGCACGGTTGTGATCCAAGCAACACGAGAGAGCTCCATTGCACACGTATTCTTCCTGACCGTGCCCCGACCTGCGTCTAGCTTCAGCGACCGGCTCGTTGCTTGCGTGAGGGATCGCGAGTCGCAGATAGTGCTCGGGCTGGATCCCGATCCCATGGCGCTGTGGCCTGGGAGCCATGCTGTAGCTGGCGGCTCGCCCGCTGAGCAGGCCGCAGCTTCGCTGTCCACGCACTGTCGAGCGCTGATCGACGCAGCGGGTCCGGCGTGCGTGGCGGTCAAGCCGCAGCTGGCGCGCTTTGAGGTGCTTGGGGCGCCCGGCTGGGCGGCGCTCGAAGCTGTCGCCGCCCACGCGCAGCAAGCCGGTCTGCTGGTGATCGCCGACGGCAAGCGCGGAGACATCGACGTGAGCGCACGCGCCTACGCGCAGGCTTTGATGGGAACGCTCGACACGCCATTCGGCCTCGTGCGCGGACTCGACGCCGACATGGTCACAGTCAATCCGTTGATGGGCGCCGACGCGGTCGAGCCGTTCGTAGCCGTCGCACGCGAGTCGGGAGCCGGAGTGCTTGTGCTCGTGCGCACCTCCAACCCAGGCGCCGCCGACATCGAGGATCTCGAGCTGGCCGATGGCGGCAAGGTGTGGGAGCGGATCAGCGCACTTGTGGGCAGACTGGGAAGTGAGGGTGTGGGGGAGAGCGGTCTCGGCGATGTTGGAGCGGTGGTTGGAGCCACCGTTCCCGAGCACCTGGCGCGGGCCCGCGAGCTGATGCCCCACGCCGTGTTCCTACTGCCGGGCGTTGGCGCGCAGGGCGGCCGCGTAGAGGATTTGGCCCCCGCCTTCGCTCCCGGTCGGGCGGGGGGACTGATCGCCGCTTCGCGCTCGATTGCGAACGCCCACCTTGCCAGTGGGGGAGATCCGGCCCATGCGGCCCGTGCAGAGGCTGAGCGTCTGCGCGAGCTCGCCTGGCGATTTACATAGATCTTCTGTCCGTCCGTGTCTGTGTTCGGTAGCCTCTGGGGAGCGCGAGCGACGCCACCCGGCTTCGTTCACGCAGGAAGACGGAGGTGATGCACAGATGATCATCACGGTCACGCTCAACGCAGCGATCGACAAGTCGCTCTCAGTGCCTAACTTCCGCCTCGGACGGCGCCACCGCACCGTAGAGCAGCGCACCATGGCGGGCGGCAAGGGCGTGAACATCGCCCGTGCCCTGAAGGCGCTTGGGCAACCGGTGATCGCAACAGGCCTCGCCGGAGGCGCCACGGGCACGCACATAGTCGAGCAGCTCACCGAGGAGGCGATCCTCAACGACTTCGTGCGCATCCGCGACGAGTCGCGCACCAACACCTCTGTGCTCGATCCCACCAACGGCGAGCAAACCGAGGTCAACGAACGCGGTCCTTCAGTGTCCGAGCAGGAGGTCGAGCTGTTCCGCGACAAGCTGCTCTACCTCGCGCGCGGAGCGGCGATCGTGGTGCTCGCGGGATCACTGCCGCGCGGCGTCTCCCCCGATCTGTACGCCACTTTGATTCGGGAGCTGCAGAAGGCCGGTGTCACGACCGTGATCGACACAGACGGCGACCCCTTGTTCCATGCGGTGCGAGCTGAGCCCGACGTCGTCTCGCCAAACGTGCTCGAGGCCGAGGAGCTCGTCGGTTACGAGTTCAGCGGCGAGGAGGAACGACTGCTCGCGGTCCGCGAGATCGTCGCGCTCGGGCCGCACGAGGCGATCATGACCATGGGCGACGGTTGCGTCGCCGACGTGCAGATCGAAGGCAAGTCCTGCCTGCGTCGCGCTCGCACCGAGCCACGCGAGCCGATCGCCAAGCGCGGATCAGGCGACGCGTTCCTCGCCGGCTATGTCGCCGCTCGCTACGAGGGTCGCTCGCCCGACCAGTGCCTGCGCTTCGGAGTCGCCTGTGGCGCGGAGTCCACCGGACGGCTCGGGGCCGGGCTGATCGACCCGAAGGAAGCCCGGCGGCTGATGGGCGCGGTCGAGGTGGGGGCTGTTGAGCTGCCGGTTGAAGTGACTTGAAATAGGCGACTGAGGAGACAGCCTGGCAAAGGCTGTCGGGTTCTCTCAGCCGCCTGCCACGTCGCGGCGCAAGAACACTAGATAGGCGGCAAACAGCGCGGGCAGGGCGTACAGGGCGCAAACCCACAGTGAATGCCAAATCGGCGCCCAGTCGGTCGGCGTGCGCAACAGGCCCTGCCAGTTCTGAAACTGTTCGGTAAGCAGATAGGGCTTGATGCCTTCAAGGCCAGGGATCCCCGCGAGGATGAACAGCAGGATGACGAGCCCCACCGTGCCCACGACTGCCGCCGTGCTGTTGCGCGTGGCAGTTGACAGCAGCACGCCTATGCAGACAACGGTGAGCAGAGGGATCAAGTAACAGGCGTTGGCTGCGAACACGAGCAGCAGGCCTTCAGATGCGGAGACAACGCTTCCCGAGAAAGTGGTGATCTGGTTGAAGCCCCAGGAGGCCACCCCTCCAATGGTCGCCACACTAGCCGACAGGAACACGGCGATCGCGCCGTAAGTGACCGCGGCGAGCACCTTGGCGGCAAATATCTGCCCGCGATTGACCGAGCGAGTGAGGATCGTCTTCAGGGTGCCGTTGCCGTCCTCCGCAGCCACGATGTCCCCAGCCACCAGGGACGCAATCAGCGGCAGGAAGAAGACGGACTCGAACAGCAGCATCAGTACCGGCGTCGCAAGCCCGGACTGGGTGATCTGTGAGGCAAAAATGCTGTCACCGTTGCGGCCGCCATGCTGGTGCACGTTCTGCACGATCACAAAGATCAACGGCAGGATGATCGCAAGGCCGAGGCCCATGTACGTGCGCTTCTGGGAGATCAGCTTGCGCAGCTCCCAACGGTAGACGGCCAACGTTGAGGGCCGTCGCGCCTGGACTGCGCCTGCGGCTTGAAGAGAAGGGGATGCGGCAACGCTGCTCATGGCGCTCCCACCAGCGACTCTGCTTGTGGGGGATGCCCATCCCCTGCGCCTCGTGCGGGCGCAGCGCCGTCGTTGCTTTCTGTCAAGCGGAAGAACAGGTCCTCGAGCGTCGCAAGCTCCGGGGTGAGCGCAAGTATCCCGACGCCCGCTTGCGCCAGCGCCAGCGACAGGGCTCCTACGTCGCTCTCCTGGGATTGGAAGCCGATCCCGTGCTCGCCGGCGGCCACGTGCTCGATGCCCGGCTGGGCACGCATCCTTTGGAGCGCTTGCGCATCGTCGGTCGTGCGCAGTCGGTATCCGGCGCCTCCCTGGCGACGTAGCTCGGACAGGGCGCCCTCGTACACCACGCGCCCGCGATCGACGATCGCCACCCGATCGCACAATTCCTGCACCTCGGGCAGTTGGTGGCTTGAGAGCAGCACCGTGATGCCCTCGTCCGCCAGACGGCGGATCAAAAGGCGCATGTCGCGCATTCCCGCAGGGTCAAGGCCAGTTGCCGGCTCGTCGAGGATCAGTAGACGTGGGCGGCGCAGCAGCGCAGCGGCGATCCCCAAACGTTGACGCATTCCATGGGAATAGCCACCCACCCTGTGCTTGGCCCGTGGCGCCAACTCCACGACCGTGAGGACCTCATCGATGCGCTCACAGGCGTCCGAGCCATCCAGCGCCGCCAATAGCTCCAGATTCTTGCGAGCGCTCAGATACGGATAGAAGCGTGGCGCCTCCACAAACCCCGCGACGCCGTCGAGCGCCCTTGCGCCTTCGCGTAGCGGGTTGCGTCCGAACAGCTCGACGCTTCCTTCGGTGGGCGTTATCAGACCAAGCGCCATGCGCAACGTAGTCGTCTTGCCCGCCCCATTGGGCCCGAGAAAGCCGTACACGTCACCGGCCTGGACGTTCAGGTCGATGCGATCGACCGCGAGAACCTCCTTATAGCGCTTGACCAGGCCCCTTGCCTTGACCGGCTGGGCCTCGGCGGCCGTCACCTCAAAGGCCTCGCGCGAATGCCTCGATTGACGCTGGCGTTACCGAGCCGACGAGCAGGTAACGCACGCCGGCGCGCTCGAAGCTCAACAGCGTGCCGAGCTCGGTGGGCAGCTCAGATGCGCTCGTGCCGTTGATGTTCACCTTCTGCAGCCCTTCCATCTGGGTGTCGGTGGCTCCCTTCGCGCCGGCCTTGACCGGAGCTTCAACGACCGCAATCCCCGCGAGGCCCTTGCCGCTGGTGCTCACGTGCGGCTCCTCGCCGTTTGAGGATGACCCGGATTGACCCGAGCCGTCCTTGGTGGGCAGCGTGACCACTTCGACCTTCGCATTCGCGGGTGGCGTGAAGTCAAGCGTGGAGCTTTCGACGGGTCCGTATGAGATTTCGGTTGCGCTCAGTTCGATCACCGGGGAGGCGCTTGTCGTCGAGTAGACCGCCGCCCGCAGGGGCGCGCCGTTCGCCGCATCGAAGGAGAGCTCGGCGCCGCCCATGAGACCGCCGTTTTCGCGCGGGGACACCCTCACCGTGTAGGCGGCCTGGCCGGCGACGTCGGTCGGAGTCGCTCCTGAGAGGTTGGCGTGCTTGGTGAAGTGTGCGATGCCTTCTTCGATTTCCGCGACGCTTGGAATCTTGCTGTGGTCACGAGCGCCCGTGGAGTCAGAGCCTTCTGTGCTCTGGTTGCCGGCGGTCCCAGATTCCTGCGGTGGGGCGTAGCGGTAGAGCGTGTTGGTCGAAGCGTCGTACAGCGACAGGTTGTCTCCGTCGTAGAGGATCTGTGTGTCGCCCTTTTCAGACTGCAGTTCAAGGCGAGCGCGGCCGTCTGAGCCGATCCACAGACGCCCGGAGGCGCCCGACAGCAGAGGATTCGACGCAAGCTGACTGGCTCCCTCACTGCCGCTGGCGAGGCTCGCGCCTTCAAGCAGGTGGTTCGTGAACTGGATACGCGCGCTCACGCCGCTGACGCGTGGAGCGCTCAGCGCGTCGTGGACGGCATCGGCGAGGGGCTTGGGCGGTGGTGTCGGGCCAGTCCCAACTGCCAGCGCAAGCGCGGTCACGCCGATCCCCACAGCTACGACCAGGCCGCACAGAAGCAACAAGCGGGGGAGAGAGAGGCGACGCAGGATGTTCATGTGGGCACGTCCAATGTCCTCGGCGAGTTACTGAGCTACAACCAGCCTAGCGCCCAACCTAGGCGCTTCCTAAAGGCATGTGAAGAGACCTCTCATGGAACTGGCCAGTCGAGCTGGCGTGGGAGGTCCTTTGAGCCGAGTGCTCATGTATCGTGCCGACCCGATGGTCTACGGCTTCATCATCTTCTGGGTCGCGCTGGGCCTCTCAGTGTTCTTCATCGCGATGCGCGGTGGACCACGCGGCGCACGCGAGTCGCTGCACACCGAATCGAAGCTCGGTCAGCGGGCAGTCATGGCGATTGTGGCGGTGGTGTTCGCGTTCGGGCTGATCGTCCCGGCGCTCGTGCTTGCGTTCAACGCGGCCAACAAGGACAGCGTGGCGGTCGGTGGGATACACCTGAACGCGCAGGAGCAGCACGGTCGCGTCCTCTTCTCTGAGTCATGTGCCGTCTGCCACACGCTTGCCGCCGCCAACGCCGAGGGTCACGTCGGTCCCAACCTCGACGTCCGGCTGGGATCGCAGATCGCTACCGAAGCAGGTCGCAAGGCGCTCGTACTGAGCGCGATCGCCGAAGGTCGCGCCCGCGGTCTCGGACAGATGCCGGCGCTGCTCTATCAGGGCAAGGACGCCGAAGCCATAGCGGACTTCCTGGCAGCCAGCGCCGGGCATTAGCCGCCGTTCACGCTGTTAGCATCCGCAGCCGATGCCACGAGCTTCCGAGGCCCGCGCATGGTGGGCCGATGTCGAGGATGTGCGCGAGCGGATCGAGCTTCGTAGAGCCCGCGAGAGTCGAGCCCAGGCGGGTGTTCGGATCGGGTACGTACCCGCACGCCGTGGGGTGCGCGAAGTCCGTCCCGGACAGCGTTTGATGCTCGTGGAGAGCGCTGCCCAGCCGACGCGCAGCTCACGCAGACGCCCACGTCCGCGTGTCTCTCATCGTGTGGGCCCACGCCCGGACAGGATCGCCGCGTGGGCGGTTGTGCTCGGCTTCCTACTGGTGGTTGTCGCCATTCTGAGCGCACACGGCTAGATCGTGTCGCTTTGGCCAGCCGTCCATGGCGGGCGGCAGGTCCATCCACTAGGCTGCGCCCGAGATGGCTGATAACGATCTGCCGAAGAGCACCGCCGACGTCAAGGCGCTCGTCGAGGAGCGCGACATCCGCTTCATACGCTTCTGGTTCACCGACATCCTCGGTCAGCTGAAGTCGTTCTCGATCAACTCCCAGGAACTCGACGACGCGTTCGAGGAGGGCATGGGCTTCGACGGCTCCTCGATCACCGGCTTCAACGCGATCGAGGAGTCCGACATGATCGCGATGCCCGACCCGAGCACGTTCGCCGTGCTGCCTTGGCGCCCTGAAGAGCAAGGGGTGGGGAGGATGTTCTGCGATGTCATCACCCCCGAGCGAACCCCGTACGAGGGCGATCCCCGGCACGTCCTGCGCCGTGCCCTGGATCGAGCCCATGCGATGGGGTTCGATACGTTCAACGTCGGTCCAGAGCTTGAGTACTTCCTGTTCCGCGACAGCAAGTCAACCGAGGTTCTCGACGAAGGCGGCTACTTCGACCTGACCACGCTCGACGCGGGCACCGACGTTCGCCGCGAGACAGTGCTTGCGCTTGAGCAGCTCGGCATCCACGTCGAGTACACCCACCACGAGGTGGGCCCCTCCCAGCACGAGATCGACATGCGCTACGCACCGGCCCTGAAGATGGCCGACGACTGCATGACCTACCGCATCACAGTCAAGGAGTACGCCGTCAAGTACGGGTGGCACGCCACGTTCATGCCCAAGCCTCTGTTCGGCGAGAACGGTTCAGGGATGCACACTCATCAGTCCCTCTTCGCCAACGATAAGAACGCGTTCTACGATCCCGACGACCAGTACTTCCTCTCCGACGTCGGCAAGGCTTTCATCGCGGGGCAGCTCAAGCACGCGCGGGAGATCTGCTCGATCTTCGCCCAATGGGTCAACTCCTACAAGCGGCTCGTTCCAGGGTATGAGGCGCCCGTGTACGCCGCCTGGTCGCGGCGCAATCGCTCGGCGCTGGTACGCGTTCCGCTGTACCACCCCGGCAAGGAGCAGGCGACGCGTATGGAGCTGCGCTGCCCCGACCCCGCCTGTAACCCCTACCTTACGTTCGCCGCGCTCCTGCAGGCAGGGCTCGAGGGGATTGAGAAGGGATATGAGCTGCCCGACCCGATGGAGAAGAACCTCTATCACCTCACGGCTGAGGAGCGCCGGCGTCTGGGCATCGAGCAACTGCCCGAGTCCCTTGGCGAAGCGATCGAGATCACAGCCGAGTCGGAGCTCATGTTGCGCACGCTCGGCGAGCACACGTTCAACCGCTACATCGAGATCAAGCGCCAAGAGTGGGAGGACTACCGCGTGCAAGTCACCCAGTGGGAGCTAGACCGCTACCTCGCGATCCTGTAGGGCACGGCGTTCAACTGTGTGACGTCGGTCTGCTCGAGCGCAAGCAGACGTAGCGAACTCAATGACCGCCCCCATCTCGCTGGCCAGCCCACCGTGACCACCTCGTCTTCGGCCTATCTGGATCGCTCGGCTGGGTCGCACAGGGCGCAAAATGCTAGGTAGTGGGGGAGACTCGAATACCAAAACGCTCTGTCGGCAAAGTCGTTGGCCCGTCACTGATTTCCTTTTGCGGTTGTCCTGCTTTTCACGCGGTTTGTCCTGAACGAGGTTTGGGGGCAGGCGATTGCCCTCGGGAACTTTACGAACCCGGGACATTAGGCGGGCAACGTGGTTTGCTTATCTGGCACGCAGAATGTTCAGCAAATTGTTCGGTTGGGCCACTGGCCCCAAACCGAACAGTAGTGCTCCTGGGAGATGGATGAACCCTTAAGAAAAAGCTCTGGTTTCCAGGGCTTTTCCTATGCGCCCGAGTGGACTCGAACCACCACGGGGAAATCTCCCCACAAGGCCCTCAACCTTGCGCGTCTACCAATTCCGCCACGGGCGCAGAGGGGGCGAGTATAGCCGTCGGCCCGTCTCCCGACGGCTCCCTCTTGCATCCGTCCACAGGCCGCGCTACTGTACGAACACATGTTCGTTTCATGGCCCAATCCACACGACCCGGGAGCCGCACACACATGGATCTGACCAAGCGTCAGCAAGAGATCTTCGACTTCATCGGCAAGTACTCGGCCAAGTACGGCTATCCGCCTACGGTGCGGGACATCGGCAAGGCGGTTGGCTTGGCGTCGTCTTCCACCGTTCACGCGCATCTGGCCAATCTCGAGAAGATCGGACTTCTGCGCCGCGACCCGTCAAAGCCGCGCGCGATTGAGCTGCTTGACCGCGCTGTCGGTAGCGCCGTGGACAGCGTTCGCAGCATCGTTCGCCCGGACAGCCTTCCGCTGCTTGGGTCTGTGGCTGCGGGTCAGCCGATTCTCGCTGAGGAGAACGTCGAGGAGTACATCCCGGTTCCTAGCATCGCTGGTGGTGGCAATGGCGACTATCTCTTGCGCATACGTGGCGAATCGATGAAGAACGCGGGCATCGTTGAAGACGACCTCGTGGTCGTCCATCAGCAGGACACTGCACAGCAAGGTGACATCGTCGTGGCGCTATTGGGCGAGGAGGCTACCGTCAAGCGCTACTTCCGGGAGACAGATCACGTACGCCTACAACCCGAGAACGAGACGATGGAGCCGATTCGCACCAAGGAGGTCAAGGTGCTCGGACGCGTGGTCGGTCTGCTCAGGAGCATGTAATGACCGCACTGCTGCTCGAGCGATCCTCGACCCTTGATGAGGGCTTGGGGCATAGCACGCCTCGTCGGCTGGCCGGTGCGCGTATCTCGGGGCGAACTGATGTGTACGGCAGGCTTACGCTGGACGACCTGATCACCGGCGTGTGGGAGGACCTCGTCGTGCGTGGCGCCGTGAACTGCCCAGTATGTGCGAGCCCGATGGCATCACGCCCCCCGGACAGTAGAGGCAATTCGCCGGTGGGCGCCTGTCTCAGTTGCGGATCACGACTGTTCTAGCTCCAGGCCGAGGCCTGTCAGCCCTATCCTCGCGGTCCTGTTGGCCCGCGTCTTCACACAGTAGTCGCTGCGCGCTACGGTGGGAGGGCAGATCAGGCAGCCGCGGAGGTCGTAGGACCTTCGAGGAAAGTCCGGACATCAAAGGGCAAGGTGGTCGAGCTATCGACCCGGGGAAACCCGCGGGAAAGTGCCACAGAAACAAACCGCCTATGTTTGGCCGTCCCACGTGAACGGCTGACAGGTAAGGGTGAAATGGTGCGGTAAGAGCGCACCAGCGTCGCGGTGACGCGGCGGCTGGGCAAACCCCACCCGATGCAAGGCCAAACCGGATCATTTGTAGGCTGCCCGCCGAGATCCAGGTAGGCCGCTCAGATGGATGGCTGCTCAACGACAGGATCCGGCTTATCGATCTGCTAAGGAAAAGCCCCGCTCCGGCGGGGTTTTTCTATGGGCCAGACGTATATGGTCACACGCGAGCCGAGGGCTCCTGGGCCCCAGGACTGGCTCCGGGGGCCCAGGACTGATTAGCATGGCGAGATGGCTCCGCGACGACCGAGTACTCGTACAATCGGAGCCACCCAATCCCCCGACTTCGGTCAGCTCGAGAGCATCGACGTGGATCGGCTTGAAGCAAGGTTCGAGCTGGAAGACGTTCAAGTCTTCTCCGCATCTCTTGTCAAAGTGGACGCGGGCTCGGGGCGCGTAGGGCGGGTACATCTCAAGGATGTTGATCTCTCTGAGTCCAAGCTCCGAGGAGCTCAGCTCATCGATGTCCTAGGTGAGCGTGTCAACGCAGCTAACGGCGACTGGGGGGGTGCGCAGATTCGTCGTACGCTATTCAGCGATGCACGGCTGACCGGTCTGAGCTTTGCAGAGGCGCGGATGGAGGATGTGAGCTTCAAGGGCTGCCGGCTCGACTACGCCAACTTTCGTCATAGCGCGATCGAGCAAGTGTCCTTCGAGGATTGCGTGCTCACTGGAGCAGACTTCCAGGGTGCGCGCATCAATGCCACGCTTTTCTCCGGCTGCCAGCTCCAAGAAGCCGATTTCTCCAAGGCTGACTTGTCGCTCGTCGATTTGCGAGGCTCGGAGCTTGCGCTGGCAGGATCTGTGCTGGGGCTCGGCGGCGCCATCATCGACCCGTTGCAGCTCATGGAGCTTGCTCAAACGCTCGCGCAAGAGCTTGGGATAACCGTCGAGGATGCAGACCTATCGCAGCGCACAGCATGATGCAGTCGTGATGAGATGGGCACCCCAACCATGAGCTCAACGCCACTACGCGAGCGTCCCGCCTGGATTGAGCTCGCCCAACACTACGAGGGGATACAGGGCACGCACCTACGCGACCTGTTCGCTGCTGACCCCACGCGTGGCGAGGAGCGGACAGCCGAAGGAGCAGGCCTCTACCTCGACTATTCCAAGAACAGGATCACCAACAACACTGTCCGCCTGCTCGTTGCGCTCGCCGAGCAATCACACCTGTCTGAGCACACCGAGGCAATGTTCTCTGGTGAGCGCATCAACGTCTCTGAGGACCGTCCCGTTCTGCATGTGGCGCTACGAATGCCGAAGAGCGCCTCACTGCTGCTCGACGGCGTTGACGTCGTGCGACAGGTCCACGCAGTACTAGAGCGGATGGCCAGCTTCAGCGACCGGGTTCGCTCCGGCGATTGGACCGGCCACACCGGCAAGCCAATCTGCAATGTCGTCAACATCGGCATCGGCGGCTCCGACCTCGGCCCCGTTATGGCATACGAGGCGCTGCGCCACTACACCCGCCGTGAGATGACCTTCCGCTTCATCTCCAACGTCGACTCCACCGACTTCGTTGAGGCCACCCGCGACCTTGATCCAGAGGAGACACTGTTCATTGTCTCCTCGAAGACCTTCACCACGCTCGAGACGATGACCAACGCGCGCTCCGCCCGCGAATGGTCGCTCGCCACGCTTGGGGAGGACGCTGCGGTGGCCAAGCATTTCGTGGCTGTCTCCACCAATGCTCAGGCTGTTACAGAGTTCGGCATCGACACCGACAACATGTTCGGCTTCTGGGACTGGGTTGGGGGCCGCTACTCCATGGACTCCGCAATCGGTCTCTCAACGATGCTCGCAGTCGGCCCGCCGCGCTTTCACGAGCTGCTCGCTGGCTTTCACGCGATGGACGAGCATTTCCGCGTAACTCCGTTTGAGCGCAACCTGCCTGTGCTGATGGGCTTGCTCGCGGTCTGGTATGGCAACTTCTTCGGGGCGCAAACCGTCGGTGTCATGCCTTATAGCCAATATCTCAAGCGCTTTCCCGCCTATCTGCAACAGCTGGCGATGGAGTCAAACGGCAAGCACGTCACTCTCGATGGCTTGCCTGTGGATTTTGATACTGGGTCGATCTATTGGGGCGAGCCCGGCACTAATGGGCAGCACAGCTTCTATCAACTGATTCACCAGGGAACGAAGCTCATCCCCGTTGACCTGATCGGCTTTGCCAATTCGCTGAACCCACTGCGCAATCATCACGATCTGCTCATGTCAAACGTATTCGCACAAGCAGAGGCGCTCGCGTTCGGCAAGACTGAGGAGCAGATCCGCGCCGAGGGCGTCCCCGCCGCTGTGATCCCCCACCGCGTGATGCAGGGAAATCGTCCCACCAACGTGTTGCTCGCCGAGCAGCTCACGCCGCATGCGCTTGGAGCGCTCGTGGCTCTCTATGAGCACAGCGTTTTCACCCAAGGCGCCATTTGGGGAATCGACTCGTTCGACCAGTGGGGCGTAGAGCTCGGCAAGGCGCTTGCTCGGCGCATCATCCCAGAGCTTGAAAGCGACGTCGAGCCGTCCCTGCACCACGACAGCTCCACCAACACGCTCATCCGCCGCTACCGTTCGATGCGATCCCATTCGTGAGAACCGACCGGCTCCCCATCGAGATCCTGCCTGACAAAGCAGCCGTGGCGTTGCGCGCTGCAGAGCTCGTCGTGGAGCATGCACGCGCCGCGATTGCCGAGCGCGCGATGTTCACATTGGCGGTCAGCGGTGGCCA
Source organism: Solirubrobacteraceae bacterium (assembly GCA_049278415.1). Taxonomy (GTDB): domain Bacteria; phylum Actinomycetota; class Thermoleophilia; order Solirubrobacterales; family Solirubrobacteraceae; genus Palsa-744. The sequence continues at coordinate 9,803 of JBAPMC010000021.1, read as the reverse complement.
CACACCGGGGGCTATGTTCAGTGAGCTCGATCGGCTGGACTTCCCCTGGGACCAAACCGCGATCTACCAGGTCGACGAGCGCATTGCGCCCGACGGCGATGAGAACCGCAATCTCACTCTCCTGTGGGACAGCTTGCCTGAGGCGGCGTTCAGCCAATTGCACCCAATGCCGGTGCGCAGCGACGATCTCGATGACGCCGCTCAACGCTACGCGCGCGCCCTGCCCGATCGCTTCGACCTGATCCACCTAGGCCTTGGGCCCGATGGCCACACCGCCTCACTCGTCCCTGATGATCCCGTACTCGATGTCTCCGACTGCGAGGTGGCGCTCACAGGCGCCTACATGGGACTGCGTCGCATGACATTCACCTATCCGGTGCTCAACAGAGCACGAGCCGTGCTGTGGCTCGTCACCGGCGCGGAGAAGCGCGATGCACTACGACGCCTGTGCGTGTCTGACACGTCCATCCCCGCCGGGCGGGTGGCGTCCGAGCACGCGCTGATCGTGGCCGACGCGGCGGCCGGCGGCAGCTGACCGCGCAGCACTCAATCGCGGTCCATCCTGTTTCAGCGTTGACTTCTCTCTATACAGGCAGCGTTTCGCCCGCCGAGTCGGCTTGCTCCTGGCGGAAGTCGTCCAGCACCGAGAGCATCGAGTCCGACTCGCACTCCACCATCGAGGGCCAGGTCTTCTCAGGATGGTCGTCGAGCGTCTTCAGCCCGTTGCCCGTGATGATCGCAACCACCACAGCGTCGGGGTCGAGCTCGCCCGCCTCCGCCAGCTTCTTCAGCACTGCAACCGTCGTGCCGCCGGCTGGCTCAGTCAAGATCCCCTCAGTTGCGGCGAGCAGGTCGATCCCCGCGAAGATCTCCTCATCGCTTGCCGACGCAGCGCTCCCATGGCGGGAGCGCACCGCCTCGATGACCAGGTAACCGTCGCCGGGAGAGCCGATCGCAAGCGAGTGAGCGGCCGTGGTTGGCTTGCACGGATGAATCTCCGGCTCATGGGCGATGATGGCGCTGGCAATCGGCGAGCAGCCATCCGGCTGGGCTATGTGCATCTTTGTGGCGCTCGTCTGCGCCAAGCCCACCGTTTCAAGCTCGAGGAGTCCCTTGTGAAGGCGCGAGGAAAGCGTGCCGCCGGCGGTGGCTGACACGATGTGCTCAGGAGCCCTCCAGCCGAGCTGCTCGACGATCTCGAAAGCCATCGTCTTTGCGCCCTCGGCGTAGAACGGGCGCAAGGTTATGTTCGCGAACTCCAGTCCGCTGGCTGCCGCCACCTTGCGACACTCGCGGTTTGCTTCGTCATAGTTGCCGGACACCTGACACACCTTCGCGCCGAGCGCACGGCAGGCACGCGCCTTGGTTCGCTCCAAGCGGTCGGGGTAGAACACGTAGGGCGTAACCCCAGCCTTGGCCGCCAGCGAGGCCACGGCTGTGCCGACATTCCCAGTCGACACGCATCCGATCTCGCTCCGGCCGAGCTCGAGCAGGCGTGCGATCGCAGTTGACACCACCCGGTCCTTGTAGGAGAGGCTTGGGCGTGAGGTGCTGTCGTCCTTTACATACAGTTTCCTCAAGCCCAGCTCGGCGCCGAGTCGTGTTGCTGGGATCAGGGGCGTCAAGCCGGAGAACTGGCCAACCTGAGATTGTGCCTGCGCACTGCGAATCGGCAATAGCTCTGACAACCGCCAGATATTCGAAGGACGCTCCGATATCGGCAGCTCTCGCAGACGCCGAGCAGCAAGCTCATAGTCATAGGCGACATCAAGGCACTTGCCACACGTTGGGCAGAACGCCTCCATCTCGGTGATCGGCAACTTCACGTCACATTTCTGGCAAACCAGTTCCGTCACACACGAGCGCGTTGTCTCATTCAGGTCTGCGCGCCCTGTAGCGGTGCTCATCTGATCTCACCCCTTCCTTTCAAGCTCGATGGTAAACGGTGTCACGATCATCGCGAAACAAGCCCTCCTGCGGGCCACGACGTGTCGATCTCAGTCGTGTCGAGAGGCAGCGATGCGATCAGCAGCTCCTCCGCTATGTGCGGGGCGAACGGGATCAGCACACGAGCGAGCATCTGCAGCGCAGCGATCAGCGCCTGGCGATCCTCCTCGCACAGCGACCCGCGCTTTGCGATCACACGCTTCTCGTAGTCGCGAATCCGGTCGAACAGCCTCATCAGATTGCGCACCGCGCTATGCATCTCGAGCTCTTGCAGATCCTCAGTGATCTTCTCGATTGCGGTCTCACACCACTGTTCGAGCCGCTTGCGCAAGTGCTCGGTCTTATCGGACCCCATCTCGGTCGCTATGGGCCCGTTGGCGCCGTCGAGGGGGCCGTTGGCTGTCGCCTCAACGGGTGCAAAGCGAGTCAGTGAGTAGTCCCATAGCTGTTTGAGAAACCGCTGACAGCGTTGTACCGCGCTGTCGCTCCAGTTCAAAGATCGCTGTGGTCGGGCTGCATAGAGCACCGCCAGCCGGATCGTGTCGGCGCCGTGACGCTCGATCAGCTCGTCCGGATCAACCACGTTGCCGAGATGCTTGCTCATCTTGCGCCCATCCCTGATCACCATCTCGTGGAACAGGCAGCCCGCGAATGGCTCACCGTCCTTGAGGAACTCGAGCGGGCCAATGTCGCGCAACGCCTTCGTAACGGTTCGCTGATCGAACACGAAGTTGCCACTGTCAGAGCCCGCCACCACTCGCTCTGCAGGCAGCCACGCGCGCAGATCGTCAAGCGCGAGAATGCGCTCCAACGTCTGCTCGCGCTCCTGTGGAGGCACGCACACAGGCATCCACAACCACAGCGCATCGAAGTGGCAGTCAAGTGTGTCGGTCTCTCGTGTCGCATTCCCGCCGCATGCAGGGCAGGCGGTCTCGACGAAGTCGGCTCGCTCTGCCAGCGGGTTGCCGGCGCCGGTGGGGGTCAGGTCCAGCGGCAGGATCACGGGCAGCTGCTCACGCTGTACCGGTACCGTCCCACACTTCTCGCAGTACACGATCGGGATGGGCGTGCCCCAAGAGCGTTGTCTTGAGATTGTGAAGTCGTTGGCGCGGTAGCGCACGGCGGAGCGGGCCGGTACGCTCCGCACCTCCGAGGCCTCTCGCACAGGCTCAGCGGGCTGTCTCTGCAACAAGCGCTCGGCGATAACCGCGTCAGTGCGATCGCGCTCGGGAATCCCCAGCACGGCGGTGGCGCCGAAGCGTCCGTCCACCATCGGGGAGACGATCACTGGCAGCGGACTGCCGCCACTAGGGGAGGGCAACGTCAAACCTGTGTCGATCAGGGGCATAGCCTCCGCCTCTCGCGCGCTGCGCTCGAGGCCGCCTGAGCGCAACTCCTCAAGGCGCTCATGTGTGTCCGCACCCCCGACCCAGCGCTCGACCTCAGGATGCTTTGGGGAGATGGCAACGAAACGGGCCAGCTCGAGCGCATCGACGTGAGGGGTGAACACGGTCAGCGTCGCCCCATTCTCGGCGCGCAGGTCGAGCTCGACTCCGTCGACGCGACCGAGCACAAAGCGCTGGGATGCGAGCGCGTTCTCATCCCAGATACCGCTTGCGGCAAGCTCGGAGAGACGCCGGTCGTTCTCCTCGACGTAGGCGCTTATTCGCAAATACCATTGAGGGCGCTGGATCAACCGAACGGGGTTGTGGCAACGCCAGCACGTGCCATTCTCAACTTGAATCGTCGCGAGCGTGGTCTGGCATGTGTCGCACCAGTCGACGCTCCCGGTGCCGCGATACACGAGGCCGGCATCCAGCAAAGTCAGGAACAACCACTGCGACCAGCGGTACATAACCGGGTCTGAGCTCATGAACGTGCGCTCCCAGTCAAATGAGAAGCCAAGTCGCTTGAGCTGGCCGATCATGTGCTGTGCACAGCGCTCCACCCAAGCGCTTGGAGGCTCTTTGCCGGCGATGGCGCCGAGCTCGGCAGGCAGACCGAACGAGTCAAAGCCGAAAGCGAACAGCACCTCCTCGCCGCGCGCCCTACAGAAACGGGCATAGGCGTCGCCGATCGAATAGCTGCGGACGTGCCCGATATGAATGTTCCCCGAGGTAAACGGCGCTGAAGGCTTTATGTACTTGCGCGGTCGATCCCCGTCAATCTCCGGCGTGCGGAAGATTGCTTGCTCACGCCAGGCACGCTGACGCTGAGCCTCAACGGTATGAGGGTCATACGGGGCTGCCCGCCCGTTGCTGTAATGGCCGTTGGTTGTGCTGTCCATAGTCTCTGCAGTGTCGATCCTTGAGTCTCCGAGCTGAATAGGCGTGGGACTACCTGCCGAAAGGCCGCTTCGTCACCTTGCCGGCCCCCATGGTTGAGAGCCTCATTCTGGAACCGATTACCGCTGAGCTGCAGGCAGGCGAAGCCACTCGGCCCCGGAGGGCTAGGTGATGTCTTCCCTATGTTCTCGTGCAGTGGGCATGTCGGGTTAGTTGTCTAAGCTTAGCTATACAGCCCCTCTGTCCATGAGCACGTTCTCACGAGGACAGCCCGGCCGATTCGGCAAGCTAAAACCCATGGTTCCAGGGCCTTTGATGTCTGTCAAGTAGCTCTCATTGTCCGCCGCGACTGCAAGGATTCTTCGATGGAAGTAGAGATTGGACGCGGTAAGCAAGGTCGTCGCGCATACGGCTTCGATGACATCGCGATCGTGCCCTCCAGGCGCACCCGCGACCCCGACGACATCGACATCTCCTGGAAGCTCGGTCCCTACCAGTTTGAGTTGCCGCTGATGGCCTCGGCGATGGACGGTGTCGTCTCGCCCGAGACGGCGGCGATCGTCGGGCGTCTCGGTGGCCTCGCGGTACTCAACCTCGAGGGAATCTTCACGCGCTATGAGGACGCCAGCGAGCAGCTCGAGCGGATCGCCGGCCTGCCGAAGGAGGCGGCGACGCGCGAGATGCAGGAGATCTACAGCCAGCCAGTCATCCCCGAGCTGATCGCCCAGCGCATCCGCGAGATCAAGGAGCAGAAGGTCGTTGTCGCGGCCTCGTTGACTCCTCAGCGTGTGCTCGAGTACCACGAGATCGCGCTCGAGGCAGGACTGGACGTACTGGTTATCCAGGGCACCGTGGTCTCTGGCGAACACGTCTCCACCGTCTCTGAGCCATTGAACCTGAAGGAGTTCATTCCCTCGCTCGATGTGCCAGTGGTTGTCGGTGGCTGTGCCTCCTACCAGACCGGTTTGCATCTGATGCGAACAGGGGCTGCTGGCGTGCTCGTGGGCGTAGGTCCCGGTGCCGCCTGCACCACTCGCGGTGTGCTCGGGATCGGTGTCCCGCAGGCCACGGCGATCGCAGACGTGGCCCACGCCCGTTCAACCCACATGCTCGAGACGGGTGACTACTGTCAAGTGATCGCCGACGGTGGCATGCGCAACGGCGGCGATGTATCCAAGGCGATTGCGCTGGGCGCCGATGCGGTCATGATCGGCTCCCCGCTTGCTCGCGCCCATGAAGCACCGGGGCGTGGCTTTCACTGGGGTATGGCCACCTTCCACCCGACGCTGCCGCGTGGCGCGCGTGTGGCCACCACCCGCAACGGCACGCTCGAGGAGATCCTCGTTGGTCCCGCGCGCGAGAACGACGGCACCTTCAACCTGTTCGGCGGCTTGCGCACGTCTATGGCCACCTGTGGACACAAGGATCTCGCAGAGTTCAATCGCGCGGAGGTGGTGATCGCACCGTCGCTGCAAACCGAGGGCAAGCAGCTGCAGCGCGAGCAGTCCGTTGGCATGGGCTCCAACGGCAAGGCGGCTGCGCTGGTAAATGACTGATTTGGCGGCCACGGCTTCCACTCCGACCTCAAAGGGGGGGAGTGAGGCGGCAGCGGCGCGCGAGGAGGTTGTGGTCCTTGACTACGGCGGTCAGTACTCCCAGCTGATCGCCCGCCGGATACGGGATTGCGGTGTGTTCTCCGAGCTGCTGCCCCATCATGTTGGGCTTGAGGAGGTGACCAAGCGCAACCCGCGCGGGATCATCCTCTCAGGGGGGCCCGCCTCGGTGTACGCACCGGGGGCGCCGCGTTTGGATCACGAGCTGCTCGAGTTGGGAATACCGGTGCTCGGCATTTGCTACGGCATGCAACTGCTGGTTCACGAGCTTGGTGGGCGCGTTGAGCAAGCGGACGTGGGCGAGTTCGGTCGCTCCGACCTAACGGTCTCTGAGCCCGGGGTGCTGCTTGCCGGGATGCCGAAGGAACAGACGTGCTGGATGTCTCATCGCGACACGGTCTTCGAGGCTCCAGCCGGCTTCACGGCGCTCGCCTCCTCAACTGCTTCGCCCGTTGCCGCTGTGGAGGACATCCAACGCCGCATCTACGGCATCCAGTTTCATCCCGAGGTCGTCCACACGCCATACGGACACGAGATCCTTACTCGCTTTCTAACAGAGGTGTGCGGCTGCGAGCGAACGTGGTCGGCCGCTTCGATCGCCGACGATCAGATTGCGCGCATACGCCGTCAGGTGGGAGAGGGTCGCGTCATCTGCGGGCTCTCGGGCGGAGTTGACTCCTCGGTGGCTGCACTGCTTGTGCACCGGGCGATCGGCGATCAGCTCACATGTGTGTTCGTCGATCACGGCTTGATGCGCAAGGACGAGGGCGAGCAGGTGATCAGCGCGTTCAGGGACACCTTCAAGGTGCCGCTCGTGGCGGTTGACGCCGAGCGGCGCTTCCTTGAGAAGCTCAAAGGAGTCACAGAGCCCGAGGCCAAGCGCAAGGCGATAGGGGCCGAGTTCATCAGGGTGTTCGAGGAGGAGGCCGAGAAGATCTCCGCCTCGAGCCCAGCGCGCTACCTCGTCCAGGGGACGCTCTACTCCGACGTGATCGAGTCCGGAGGAGGCACCGGAGCCGCCACGATCAAGTCTCACCACAACGTTGGAGGCTTGCCCGATGACATGCAGTTCGAGCTGGTGGAGCCACTGCGCGCGCTCTTCAAGGATGAGGTACGAGCAGTTGGTGCAGAGCTTGGCCTCCCTGAGCGGCTCGTATGGCGCCAACCGTTCCCCGGCCCCGGACTTGCGATCAGGGTGGTTGGGGGCGAAGCCACCAGGGAGCGCCTAGACGTTCTGCGCGAGGCTGATCACATTCTCCAGGAGGAGATCCGCAAGGTTGGGCTCTACCGCGAGCTGTGGCAGTCCTTTTGTGTGCTCCCCGACGTGCGCACCGTTGGCGTTCAGGGCGATGAGCGCACTTACGGCTATGTCGTGGTCATACGCGCGGTCACGAGCGACGACGCCATGACAGCCGACTGGGCGCGTCTCCCATATGACCTACTTGAGACGATCGCCTCGCGCATGATCAACGAGCTGCGTGAGGTCAACCGGGTTGTGCTGGACATAACCAGCAAGCCGCCCGGCACAATCGAGTGGGAGTGACTATCATGCGACCTCGCGCCGCGCGCTGTCTTCGCGTGGCCTTTTTTACGTCATGAAGACTTACGTAGCCAAGCCAACAGACCGCGAGCGCAACTGGCTCGTCGTTGACGCCAACGGAAAGACGCTCGGGCGTCTCGCCACGCAGATCGCCGATGTGCTGCGCGGCAAGCGCAAGCCGGAGTACACGCCCCACATCGATACGGGCGATTTCGTTGTGGTCATCAACGCCGAGAAGGTGGCTGTCAGTGGCAAAAAGCGCCAGGACAAGCGCTACTACCGTCACTCTGGCTACCCTGGCGGATTGCGCTCGCGCACCTTCGAGGAGATGCTCGCGCGTCGTCCAGAGGAGATCATCAGGCTTGCAGTCAAGGGAATGATGCCGCGCAACCGCCTGGCGCGTAAGCAGATCACAAAGCTCAAGGTCTACGCAGGCCCAGAGCATCCCCATGTCGCCCAGAAACCTCAACCGATGGAGATCGAGGCCTGATGGCCGACGAGTCGACAGAGCACACCGACGAGCAGCAGGTCGAGCCAACCGAGCAGACCGCTGACACACCCGCCGCCGCCGAGGACAAGCCCACGGAGGCTTTGGAGCAAACCTCAGAGCAGCCGACAGAGGCAGGTGAGCCGGTTGCCCAGGCCAGCGATACAGAGGCCGCACCGGTCGAGGAGCCCGTGGCCGCCCAGGAGCCCGTCGCTGAGGAGCCCGTGGCCGCCGAGGAGTCATCCGAGCAGCAGCGTGCAGCTGAGGAGCCCGCTCCCGAGGAGCCTGTAGCGGAGGAGCCTGCACTGGAGGAGTCTGCAGCTGAGGAGCCCGCTCCTGAGAAGCCTGCACTGGAGGAGCCGGTAGTGGAGGAGCCTACGTCCGAGAAGGGAGGCGACTCCGAGACAGAGGAGGAGCCTGCTCCGCGCGTCAAGCCGACGGTGCCGGGTGCACACCTTGAAGTGGACATCGTCCCAGAAGGCGTCGACCCGCTCGCTCCCGAGCAGCCCGTCGATCCTTATGCGGTGGAGGGCGAGGACGAGCCCAAGGCTGAAGAGGAGGCCGAGAGCGGACAGCTCTCCGAGCCGATCTCAAGCGCCGCGATCGACTTGGCCGCCGGCGCCCGCTACAAGGCCACCGGCAAGCGAAAGACCGCGATCGCGAGGGTCATCCTCAGACCCGGCAGCGGCACTTATCTCGTAAACGGTCGCGCCCTCGACGAGCACTTTCCGCGAACCACTCTGCAGCGCAATATCCGTCAGCCGCTCGAGACGGTCGGCTACCAAGACCGCATGGACGTTGTCGCGCGACTGCACGGGGGCGGTATCTCCGCTCAGGCCGGAGCATTGCGCCACGGCATCTCCCGGGCGCTGCTCGAGGCGGATCCCAACCTGCGTGGCGAGCTCAAGCGCCGCGGTTTCCTGACACGCGACTCGCGGGCCAAGGAGCGCAAGAAGGCCGGTCTGAAGAAGGCCCGCAAGCGGCCGCAGTTCTCGAAGCGCTAAACCCTTCTATGGGTAAGCTGTTCGGGACCGATGGGGTCCGTGGAGTCGCCGGCGAGCTGCTGAGCGCCGAGCTGGCTCTGGCGCTCGGCAAGGCGGCCACCAGACACACCCGAGCGCAGAGTCCTCGAGTGCTGGTCGTGCGCGACACGCGCGAGTCGGGGGAGATGCTGCAATCAGCGCTAGCCGCAGGGGTGAGCGCCGCCGGCGGAGAAGCGCTGCTGGGGGGAGTGCTCCCAACGCCTGCCGCGCCGTTGATGATCAACCGCTACGGCTTTGACCTGGCGGTTGTGCTCTCCGCATCGCACAATCCCTACCAGGACAACGGCGTGAAGTTCTTCGCCGCCGACGGCTTCAAGCTCTCAGACGACGACGAGCTTGCAATCGAACAGGAGCTGCAAGGGGATCACAAGCCCCAAAGCGCTGGGCCCATCGGACGCGTGCGGGAGCTGCGCGGCACGCATGAGGACTATCTGAGAGAGCTCGAGACCCACTTTGCCGCGCTGCGCCTCGATGGGCTCGACGTGCTGCTCGACTGCGCCAATGGCGCCACGTACAAGGTGGCTCCCGAGATCTTCAGACGCCTCGGGGCCGATGTCACGGTTGTGGCAGCCACACCTGACGGGCGCAACATCAATGCGGAGTGCGGCTCGACTCACGTGGCGAGCCTCGGCGATCGGGTTCGCAGTGGCGGACACGCCCTCGGCTTGGCATTCGATGGTGACGGAGACCGTGTGCTCGCCGTAGACCGCACAGGAACGGTGGTTGACGGCGACGAGCTGATAGCGCTTGCAGCGCTTCACCTGCGTGAGCAGCAGCGCCTCTCAGGCGAGGGGGTGGTGGTGACCGTGATGACCAACTATGGCTTCCATTCCGCCATGCGCGAGGCCGGCATCGAGGTTGCCTGCACGAACGTCGGTGACCGATACG
>JBAPMC010000020.1:0-4636 GCA_049278415.1 Solirubrobacteraceae bacterium | reverse complement strand
TAGATGCAACCCAAGAAGCCGAAGCCTAGCAAGAATCCAACTATTGGCAACGGTCGCCAGGAGGAAACGGTCAGCCGCCCGGGCTGACCCCGCCCGTGGCGCCCGTTCCAACCCCCGATTTGGATGTAGGGGAGGCTTCGTTGGGTGCGGTGGGAGCGGCCGGCGGTGGCGTCGCTGGTGGTGGGGCTGGCACGGATGGGGCTGATTCTCTTGCTTCACTCGACCCGCCGCCGGCGGCTTCGCTTTCCACACCGTGCTTTGCTGGTGTTGTTTCGCGCGGTTCTGCAGCGCCGCCGCCGGAGTGCTTGGCGGAATTCGGAGCCTGATTGGCGGGCGTTTCGGTGCTCGCCGGCGCTTCTGACTGACTGCCCGTCGCGGTGGAGCCCGCCTTTGCGCTCTTGGTTGAGGACGCCTGACTCGCGCGCGTCTTTTCAACCTGTATGGCGGACAGCATGAAGTTGTGCCAGATGAGCGCCGGGAAGGTGCCGCCGAGCACAGGGGTGCCGCCGAAGTCGGTTGTCATCGGCACGAGGCTGTCGGGGTAGCCCACCCACACCGCCACCGTGTACTTGCTGTCCCAGCCGACGAACCAGGCGTCGCCGTAGTTGGAGGTGGTGCCGGTCTTGCCGGCGGCGAACTGGCCGATCGCCGCGGCTTTGGCTGTGCCGTACTGCAGCACGGTCTCGAGCACGGAGGTCTCGGTGCTGGCCACGCCGGGCGGCAGCACGCGCTTGGTGATCACGGCGTTGCGATCGCTGTGGTGACCGTCGGAGAGAGTGCGCCCGCCTGCGCTCACTTCCTGGACGCCCACAGGCTCCAAGCCGGACACGAGCGTTCCGCTCACACGCTGGCCGTTGTGCGCGATCGTCTCGTAGGAGTGGGCCATGTCGAGCGGTGTGACGCCCACGCTCAAGCCGCCGATGGTCATGGCCGGATTGGTGGAGATGGGAGTCGTGATGCCCATGCGGTGGGCCAGGTGGGCGATCCGATGGGTGCCAACTTTCAGGCCTACTTCCGCATAGATCGAGTTGTCAGAGAACGCGGTTGCCTCCGTGAGCGTGTTGGAGCCCGTGTAGGCGCCTTCGTCGTTGTGCACCACGAACTTTTCCTTGCCGTGGGGACTTGAAACGAAGAAGGTCTTCTGGCGTGATGACCACACCGAATCGGGGGAGATGCCGTCCTCGAGCGCCGCGGCGAGATCGAACGCCTTGAAGGAGGACCCGGGCTGGCGCTCGCCCTCAGTGGCGAGGTTGAACGGGGTCTCGTCGTAGTTGCGCCCCCCAACCATCGCGCGCACCTCGCCCGTTGAGTTTTCGATGGCCACAAGCGCCGCAGTCGGTCCTGACGGGCCCGGCAGGTAGCCGCTGACGGCCTGTTCGGCGGCGCGTTGCAAGCCGAGGTCGAGCGTCGTCTTGATGCGCAGGCCGCCGTTGTATACGCGCGGGGCGCCATAGCGTTCGATCACCTGTTGTTGCACCCAGCTTGTGAAGTAGCCGACGTCGACCCCTTCTACCAGCGGCTGGTGGGGGGTCTGGATGTCCTTGGGCGCAGGCAGGGCCTCGTTGACGCTTTCCTCGTAGACCGCTTTGTTGATGTAGCCCTGCTGAAGCATCTGGCCGAGGACGACATTGCGGCGCATCCTGGCGGCCAGGGGATTGTTCGCCGGGTCATAGGCGGTTGGGGACTGGATGATCCCGGCGAGCAGCGCCGCTTCGGCGGGCTCGAGCTCTTCGACGCACAGCTTGTGCGCGGGCGTACCGCAGCCAAGGTGGTTGACTTCCGAGCCGAAGTAGGTCTGAGCGGCGGACTCGATCCCATAGGCGCCGTTGCCGAAGTAGATCGTGTTGAGATAGGCGGTGATGATCTTTTCCTTCGACCACTTGTGCGACAGCTGGTAGGCGAGCGCCGTCTCGCGCAGCTTCTCGAAGATCGTCCTGTGCGACTGCGCCCGCAGCGCGTTCTTGATGAACTGCTGCTCGATCGTGGAGGCGCCCTGCACGTTGCCTTTGTGCATCACGTCCTGCACGAACGCGCGTGCGATGCCCCGGATGTCCACTCCGCTGTTGTTCTGAAAGCGCTTGTCCTCAATCGAGACCACCGCCTGCTTGACGATTGGCGGGATCTGCGTCGGCGTGACGATCACGCGGTTCTGTTCGCTGATGACGCCGATCGGGTGGCCGAGGTCGTCGAGCAGAACCGAGCTTTGGGCGTCCTTCAGCTGCGAGAACTTGGTCAACGACGGCAGGTCGGACGCGACGGCCATGAACATGCCGAACACGAAAGAGATGAGGCCAAGCAGCAGGACGGCGAAGAGGATCAACAGGAAACGAAGCCTCTTCAAGCGCGGCCGGCCGCGGGCAGGCGATGCGGCTAGCTCCAACGGGACGCGAGAGTCTAGCATTGGGCCCTATGTCGAATACCCGCTTGGAGGACAGTCCCGACGAGACGCCCGCGCGGGTCGGTGCAAGTACCGACAGTTCAGTGGACCCGCTGGCAAACGAGTCAGCAAACTCGCCGGCAGGCCCGTCGGCGAACTCGTCCGCAGACCCCTCGGCGGAGGTGCTCCATGAGGCGGCGTCACTGGGCGCAAACACTGTGGACAGTCTTCCGTCGGGGGTGCTCGTCAAGAAGCTTCAGAGCGCCGCCCAAAAGGGTCGCCCATTGCGCGTAAAGCTCGGGATCGACCCGACCGCGCCTGACATCCATCTCGGCCACGCAGTGGTGTTGCGCAAGCTGCGCGAGTTCCAGGACGCCGGTCATCTGGTGGTGCTGATCATCGGCGACTACACAGCACGGGTGGGCGATCCTTCGGGGCGCTCCACGCTGCGCCCGATGCTCTCCGACGCCGAGATCGAGGCGAACGCGGCCACCTTTCAAGAGCAGGCGCTGAAGATCCTCGACGCCAGTCCCGGGCGGCTTGAGGTGCGACGCAACGGCGAGTGGCTCGAGATGGGAATGGCGCAGCTGCTGGCGCTGGTGCGCACCACCACCGTGGCGCAGCTGCTCGAGCGCGACGACTTCGCGCGCCGCTGGTCGGCGTCAGAGCCGATCTCGATGCTCGAGCTGCTCTACCCGTTGCTGCAGGGGTATGACTCGGTGGCGGTTCGCGCAGACGTTGAGCTTGGAGGGACCGACCAGAAGTTCAACCTGCTGCTCGGCCGCAACGTGCAACGCGCTTACGGGCAGCCTGAGCAGGCGATCCTCACGATGCCGATCCTCGTAGGCACGGACGGCGGCAAGAAGATGTCGAAGTCGCTTGGTAACCACATCGGGATCACCGATGAGCCCAAGGAGATGTACGGCAAGACAATGAGCATCCCCGACGAGGCGATGGGGGAGTACTACAGGCTGTTGCTCGGCCGCGAGCTAGAGCCAGATGTCACACCGCGGGAGGCAAAGGGCGAGCTGGCCCGCGAGATCGTGGCATGGCTGCACTCGCCTGAGGCGGCCGAGGACGCCGAGCGGCACTTCGACCGTGTATTCGTGGAGCGGGGGGTTCCGAATCAGATCGAGGAGCTCCGGTTCGAGGCCGAGAATGGCGTTGTGTACTTGCCCGAGCTGCTCGCCGGAGCCTTCGGGCTCTCGCGCTCTGAAGCCCGACGCATGATCGACCAGGGCGGGGTCTCATTGGACCAGCAGCCGCTTGTGAGTGGCGAGTATGAGCTTGCATCAAAGCGCTTGGATGGCGCGGTGCTGCGCTTGGGCAAGAAGCGTCGTTTCCGCAGGCTACGGGCGACCTGAGGCCAGTCAAGCTGGGCAATACCGGTCGGAGCCGCTGGCGGTTGCGGTCGTCATTGGGCATGGCGCCGCCTACTTGCCGCGGCACGATAGGACAGCCTCGTGCGGAGGGAGAGGGACAACCTCGCGCTGCGTGTGTCTACGCAATGGCATATAGTGCGGGCCACAGCAGCTCGGCTCTGCGACCGAGACGGCGGACTACGGTCTAGCCACGGTGCAGGGGAGAGCGCTATACTGTGCGGTCGGCCCGCAGGCGCCCCTGGGCGTGGGCTGAACGGTCTCCTCTCACGAGAAGTCCTCTCAGGAGAGGCTACGACGGTCTTTGAAAACTCAACAGCATGCGCACCTATGATCGAGAATCGATCATGGTGTGCGTCCAGGTTCGACCTGCCACCGGGCGGCGCCATTGGCGTTTGCCGGTACATCGGCTTGCCGGTGTACAGACACTAGGTTCGGTGGGAGACAAACGAGTCAAGTAGAGAAGTACCCCGTCATAGAGGGGACCACGGTGTATGGGTCCCTATTACCTATGACAGCTTTTCGTGAAGTTCTTCACGGAGAGTTTGATCCTGGCTCAGGACGAACGCTGGCGGCGTGCTTAACACATGCAAGTGGAGCGACGAACCAGGGCTTGCCCTGGGGCAGAGCCGCGAACGGGTGAGTAACACGTGGGTTATCTGCCTCGATGACCGGGACAACCCGAGGAAACTCGGGCTAATACCGGATGTGCCCGCAAGGGGAAAGGAAGCTTCGGCCTCCGCATCGAGATGAGCCCGCGGCCCATTAGCTTGTTGGTGAGGTAACGGCTCACCAAGGCGACGATGGGTAGCTGGTCTGAGAGGACGATCAGCCACACTGGGACTGAGACACGGCCCAGACTCCTACGGGAGGCAGCAGT
>JBAPMC010000019.1:0-5811 GCA_049278415.1 Solirubrobacteraceae bacterium | reverse complement strand
AGCCACGAGCGCGCAACGCTCGCCCGGCAGCTCGCTCACATCGCTCACTCGTGCGAGTGAAACCTCGAAGATGGCGCCCATACTCGCCCGTACCGCCTTCGGAGAGTGTGGATCAGCGCAGCCTGGGCCAAGCGCCACCGAGGAGGCGCCGAAGGCAAGCGCGCTGCGCAGCACGGCGCCTACATTGCCCGGGTCCGCCACTCCGTACAGGCATACGCACAGCGGACCGCTTGGCTTGGTGAAGCGCTGCTCGTAAACCCCGATCGCACGCGTGCCCGAGCCGAGCGTGGACACGCTCAGCAGCACACTCCCATCCACGTCCTGGAAGCCTGCTCCGCCAATTGCGGTGCCAGCCGCCCTATATCCCTGCAGCGCAGGCCTGCCTGCTGCGATGGCGGCCGCAATCAGGTCCTCCCCCTCTGCGAGGAACAAGCCACTGCGCTCACGCTCACGCCTGCGATGCAGCTTGCGCAGCTCCTTCAAACGGGGGTTATGTTGGGAGGTGATTGAGGTCATAGGTCAAAAAAAAGGGCGCCAGTCCCGAAGGAGCAGCGCCCGAGAGGTTCACAATGCCGGTTGCCGGGTCAGGCAGCCGACGCCTCGCGGGCGGTCTCGGCGAAACGTCGGAAGGTGTCTGCATCGCGCACGGCGATGTCAGCCAGCACCTTACGGTCAAGCTCCACACCCGCGAGTGAGAGACCGTGCATGAACTGCGAGTAGCTCATCCCGTTCTGACGTGCAGCAGCGTTGATACGCGTGATCCACAGCCTGCGAAAGTCACGCTTGCGGTTGCGCCTGTCCCTGTAGGCGTACGCATCCGCCTTCATCAGCGCCTCCTTGGCGCGTCTGTAGTTCGAATGCGCCTCGCCGCGGAAGCCCTTTGTCAGCTCGAGTGTGGCCTTGCGCTTCTTGCGTGCAGCCACCGACCGCTTTACGCGCGTCATTTGCCAACCCCCAAGAGCCTCTTCACCCGTGGGGTGTCGTGATCGGACAGAATCACGGGTTTGGCGAGCGTGCGCTTGCGCTTGGGCGACTTCTTCTCGAGAATGTGGCTCGAGTAGGAGTGCCTGGCCCGCACCTTGCCGGAGCCGGTCACCTTGAAGCGCTTCTTCGCGCCGGAATGGGTCTTCATCTTGGGCATGGCGAGCCGATGATTATGACACGGCGTCGTCAGGCCCGCCGTCCGGGGCCGCGGGGGGCGCCTCTGGCGCCTCTGCATCGCCGTCGGTCGCAGTCTCCGCATTCGGCGTATCGACGGCCCCCTCGGGCGTGACATCGACTTCAGGCGCATCGGTGACAGCCTCGGGAGGTGGAGTCTCAGAGACTCCATCGAGCAACGCCTCAGCTTCAGACGCCTCAGCCACACCATTGAGCGAGCCCCCAGCCTCAGGCGCCTGTAGGGGGACTCCATTGAGCGAAACCTCAGCCCCGGGCGCGTCTGTTGCACCGTCCTCAGTCCCGTCAGCCTTACCCGCGAGCACCGCCTTTGAGGGACCGAGCATCATCGTCATGTTGCGCCCGTCCTGAGTTGGCCGCTGCTCCACTATGCAAAGCGCGGCGAGCTCCTCCGCGAGGCGGTCGAGGATCGCAACGCCACGCTCGGGGTGGGTGACCTCCCGCCCGCGGAACATGATCGTGATCTTGACCTTGTCCTTGTGGCGCAGAAACCGTTCTACATGGTGCTTCTTGGTGTCGTAGTCGTGCTGGGCGATCTTCGGTCGAAACTTGATCTCACGGATCGTGATCTGCTGCTGGTGCTTGCGCGCCTGCTTGAGCTTCTGGGCCTGCTCGTACTTGTACTTGGAGTAGTCGAGCACCCTGCATACAGGCGGTTTTGCCTCGGGGGCCACCTCCACGAGGTCAAGGTCGCGTTCCTGGGCGAACTTCACCGCGTCGGGCGTCTTCATCATCCCGACCTGGTTGCCCTCATCGTCGATCACGCGCACCTCGGGAACCCGGATGCGCTCGTTGATCCTCGTAAGGTCCCGCTCGGGAGGCCGACGGTCGAACCTGCGTGGAACGGCCACTAGCTTGTGTGGAAGCGCGTCAAGTCTGAGACTGTGCGCTGCGCCGTGAATGGATGCCGAGCTTCAAGGCGGCCGAGTATAGCGGTCCCCGCGCAGCCCACAAGGGTTCTTTGCCAGTGTGCGCGTACATGTTCCTAACCAACCGGCTCATGTTCTGTGCGCGCCTGGATCTCGCCCACGAGCCTCTCCACCAACTCTGTCAGCGGCACACTGCCGCGATCGCCCCCGCGGTGCTCACGTAGCGACACACTGTCGCTCTCAGCCTCGCGGTCGCCCACGATCAGCATGTTCGGGATCTTGCGCAGCTCAGCCTCGCGGATCTTGCGGCCCGTCGACTCGCCGCGATCGTCGAGCTCAGCTCGTACGCCTGCCACGCGCAAGCGCTCCTTCACGCTCGCCCCATAGTCGTTCAGGCGATCTGAGATCGGCAGGACAATCGCCTGCACCGGAGCCAGCCACAGTGGGAACTCGCCGCCGTAGTGCTCGATCATGATGCCAATGAAGCGCTCATAGGAGCCAAACAGCGCGCGGTGGATCATCACGGGACGGTGCTCTGTGTTATCGGCCCCTGTGTATGAGAGCTCGAAGCGCTCGGGCATCGAGTAATCGAGCTGCACCGTCCCAAGCTGCCAGGAGCGCCCGAGCGAGTCGGTCATGTGCATATCGATCTTCGGACCGTAGAAAGCGCCGTCGCCAGGGTTGAGCTCGTAGGCGAGTCCCTGCGCGTCAAGCGCCTTGGTGAGCTTCTCCTCGGCCCGATCCCACATCTCATCGCTGCCTACCCGCTGCTCCGGGCGCGTCGAGAGCTCCAGGCGCACGTCGAAGTTGAACAGGCGATAGGTGGCAAAGGCGAACTCCAGACAAGCCGCCACCTCCTGTTGAACCTGCTCCTCGGTGCAGAAGATATGAGCGTCGTCCTGGGCGAAATGCCTGACCCGCAGCAAGCCGTGCAGCACTCCTGAGGCCTCGTTGCGGTGTAGCAGCCCCGGCTCTGAATAGCGCACAGGCAGCTCCCGGTAGGAGTGCCTCGAGCTGGCAAACAGATGGGCGTGGCCGGGGCAGTTCATCGGCTTGACCCCCATCTCCCGATCCTCCACCTGCACCGTGAACATGTTCTCGCGGTACTTACCCCAGTGCCCAGAGGTCTTCCACAGCTCCGCGTCATAGATCAGCGGAGTCTTCACCTCGGCATAGCCGCGCTCTGAGCCCATCTCACGCGAAACATCCACAAGCGCGTTGTACATGCTCGTGCCCGCTGGCAGCCAGAAGGCCGCTCCGGGTGACACATCGGAGAAGTGAAACAAGCCCAGCTCGCGTCCCAGCTTGCGATGGTCGCGCTCGGCTGCCTGCTCCAGGCGCTCGAGATACTCGCTCAGCTGAGCGTTTGTGTGAAACGCAGTGCCATAGATGCGGGTCAGCATCCTCCGTTTGGAGTCCCCACGCCAGTAGGCGCCAGCCACCGACTGCAGCTTGAACGCTCCCACCGTCTTTGTGGTGGGCGCATGTGGGCCTCTGCACAGATCGGTGAACGGCCCATTTGTGTAGAGAGACACATACTCCAGTGGCTCCCCCCGCGGCGCGCCCGCCAGGAGATCGTCAATCAACTCAACCTTGTAGTCCTGACGCTCAGCCACGAAGCGCTCTCGCGCTATTTGTACTGGCACGTTCTCACGAGTGAACTCCTCCCCCGCCTTCACATGCTCTGCCATGCGTTGCTCGATGGCGGGGAAGTCAGCCTCTGAGATGGAGACACCTTCGGGAAACTCGAAGTCGTAGTAGAACCCGTTCTCGATCGCCGGTCCAATTGAGATCTTCACCCCCGGCCACATCTCCATTACCGCGCTCGCAAGTACGTGAGCGGCATCGTGGCGAATCAACCCTAGCGACTGCTCGCTCTTGACCGTCACAATCGCAATTTGCGCACCGTTCGGGAGCGGCCTGGACAGATCGCGAACCTCGGGCTCCTCGAGTGAATGGGCCTCGGGTGAGTGGGCATCGGGTGAGTGGGCATCGTCACCAAACCGGCTCAGCTCGACCGCCAGGGCGGCTTTTGCCAAGCCCGGGCCTATCGCAGCCGCTGCATCGGCGCCTGTTGCGCCATCGGCGAGCTCGAGCGCCTTGCCATCGGGGAGTGTGACTGTGATCGACATGTCTTCACGGAGGCTACCTTCCTGCCGCCAACAGCCACCTTCCGGCCGTCGACTTCAGCCGCTCCCGACCGTCGACTTCAGGCGCTCCCGACCGTCGACTTCAGGCGCTCGTTGGTCAGCTGACAGCAGCCAGCCAAAGGGCATCGTCGCCGAGGGCCACTCGACGCGCGCCGCCCTCCCCCACCAGCTCGATCAGCGCACGCTCGGCGGCGGCCTTGTCGGGCTCGTTGTTGCCGTGCGTCATGATCGCCGCAACCTCTTGTGTCACTAGGCCCTCGGGGAAGCGTTGCAGCGCGCTCAGCGGGCTCTCCGGCGGGGACTCGCGCTGAAGCGTGGGATCGAGGTTGGCGATCAACACGTCGTAGGCCTGCAGCGGCTGGAAGCCACCGCCCTCGAGACTGCGCTCGCCCGCGCGCAAAATCAGGGAGGGAGCGGTGTAGCGCACGGGGCCGTCGCTCTGGGCAGCCTTGCCTTGGAACTCTGTGGGCCCACCAGCGGCTGTGCGCGCCAGTGCCCTGTCGGACTCGTAGGCGCCATTCACCTGATCGTCATCGAGCGCCCCAACGATCGCCTTCACATCCAACCCCGGTACGCGCTCGAGTGCCGTTGAGATGTCAGCTTCGTCGTCGAGCACGAGCGTGCTTGTGAACCAACCGAACTGCAACGCCCTGAACACTGCATACTCACGCTCGGGGTCGAGAAGCCGGGTTGCCACAATCGCGCGACAGGCGCGCGCGGTGCCGCTGATCCGTGCCCGCGGAGCGGTTGCGAAAGGCATCCCGAAACGGCGGTAGCTCATATAACCGTGTGCAGCCCGGACCGGCGTATAGCCGCGGGAGACGTACTGGTCGGCCGTCTCTGTCAAGCCGATCGTCACGAGTCGCCAGTCCAGCTGTGACCCGTAGCGCCAACGCAGCACCGCCAATGCCGGACTGGCCGAATAGGCCCAAGGGCAACCCGGATCAGTGAAGTGGGTGACGTCGATGGTGGTCACCTACAGCAGGCGAAGGGAGTGAGCTCGAAAGCGATCATCGTTAGCTGGCCGATCATCCTTAGCTATACGAGCACGCGTTTGCGAAAGCTACGCAGACCGAGCGTCAGGAAGAGGGCGCAGAAGCCAACCAATACCGGATAGATCACGTACAGAGGCATGTGTTGTGCTTCGGTCAAGGCTGCCCGCATTCCCTCAGCTACGTAGATCAGCGGATTGATGAGCACGAGCGTCTGCAGCCAGTGAAAGCCGTCGGCCTGCACGGGGGCTAGCCGCGTCCACTGGTAGTAGGTGCCACCCAGGAACGTCAACGGCAGTACTACGAAGCCGAACATAAGTCCGATGTTGCGTGGCTCGAATATGGTTCCGAGCATCAGCCCGAGCGAGGTCATCGCTACGCACGAAAGCGGAATCAGCGTCAAGACGATTGGCCAGTGCACCGTTAGGTGGGCATGTACGCCTTTGGCATGAATCACTGCGGCGATCGGGAACACGATCACCGCAGCCAGCACTCCCTGCACCGCGCCGGAGAGCACCTTTGAAAGCGCCACCAGCCAGATCGGGCATGGCGCCTGCACGCGATCCTCGATCTCACGTGTGTAGCCGAACTCGGCGGACAGCTGCATGGCCACCGCCTGGATGC
>JBAPMC010000018.1:0-2348 GCA_049278415.1 Solirubrobacteraceae bacterium | reverse complement strand
GCCAGGCGCCGTGCGGAGCGTGCAAGCCGAGCAGCAGGAACCCGACAAGACACACGAGCACCGCCTGGAGAGCGGCGAGGAGACCGAACGCGATGCCGTAGCCCGCGAGTAGGTCGACCTTGGCGATCGGGAGGCTCATCAACCGCTCGAGCGTGCCGGTGGTGCGCTCGCGAAGCATCGCGATCGAAGTGACGAGGAACATGATGATGAACGGGAACAGGCCGCACATAGGCGCCCCGATCGACTGGAAAGTCATGGGCTCTCCGTCAAAGACGTAGCGCATCAGCACGAGCAAGGCGATGGGCACCACGAGCAACAGCGCGATTGTGCGCGGGTCGCGGCGGATCTGCCACAAGACGCGCCTGGCGGTGGCCAGCGTCGTGCGGGCGCTCACGAGGCCGCCCGTTCGATGATCTTCAGGAACGCACGGCCGAGGTCCTGCTCGCCCGTCTGCTCGCGCAGCCGCGTGGGCGTGCTCTGTTCAAGCAGCGCCCCGTCGCGCATCAGCAGCAGCTCGTCGCACTCGCTCGCCTCGTCCATCACATGACTTGAGATCAGCAATGTGCTGCCGGCGTCGGCGAGCTCGTGAAAGCTCGCCCACAGCTCCGCTCGCAGAACGGGGTCCAAGCCGACCGTGGGCTCGTCGAGGACAAGCAGCTCTGGCTCGCTCAGCAAAGCGCTCGCGAGCGATACCCGTGAGCGCTCACCACCGGAGAGCGATGCGACGAGTTGCCGCTCGCGCCCAGCGAGGCCCACGGTCTTGATGACCTCGGCGACGCGTGCTTGTCCGACACCGACGACGGCCGCGAAGTAGCGCAGGTTCTCGCTGATACTGAGATCGCCATAGACCGACGGGGCTTGTGTCACGTATCCCACTCGTCGGCGCAGCTCGGGTGAGCCGGCCTGTTCGCCGAGCACCCTCACCTGGCCAGTCTCGACTATCTGCACCCCGACGATCGCGCGCATCAACGTTGACTTGCCGCACCCACTAGGCCCCAGCAGACCCGTCACCGATCCGCCTGTGACTTGCAGGCTGATGCTGTCAAGCACCGGCCGTCCGCCACGTATTACCCGTAGATCCTCGATCTCGATCGCCGTGTCGGTCACGTGACCGCACAAGTTATCGCTCGGCCCGCGTCTGCTTAGATCACGTCCGTGCAGGTTTGGGAGCTAGATCGTCTGCGAGTCGCGGCGCACCATCCGCAGATCCTCCGCTCCGATGAGGGCGCGAACCGCGTCATCGCGCTGCTGCTGCCCCAAGGCGAGTGCCTGCAGGAGCACCAGGTCCACGAGCACGCGCTTGTGTTCGTTCTGCGCGGCGAGCTGCTGGTCAGCGCGGGCGCCAGCGAGCGGGCGCTCTGCGCACCCAGCCTGATCCACTTCGACCCCGGTGAGCGCCATGAAGTACGCGCGATCAGCGAGTGCCAGCTCATCCTATGCCTGGCTCCCTGGCCCGGACCCGGGCACCCAAGCCGACCCGACAACGCATAGGTCCACGCTGGTGAGCCACGTCTGGTTTGCCATCCGCTGGCTGCACCTGCTCGCAATGGCCTTCTTCGTCGGCGGGCAGATGATGCTCGCGGCCGTTGTCGTCCCTGTCGGCCGGCGCTCAACTGACCGGGAGAGCTTGCGCCTGATTGCTCGCCGGTTCGGATACGGCACACTGCTCGCGCTTGGAGTGCTGATCGCGACAGGCACAGCGATGGCCTTCCATCTGAACCTGTGGGGCGATAGCACCTTCCAGGTAAAGCTCGGGCTCGTGGTGGCTGTGGGTGTGCTGCTGGTGTGGCATATCCGCCGCTCGGACCTGCACGCCCTGGAGGGCGTCATCTTCCTGCTGTCGCTGGCGATCGTGTGGCTCGGCTTGTATCTCGCCAACGGTTACTCCTGAGCTCTGGGTTGTGTCTGCTCGGCGCGACCACGCCAAGACGTTGCTGTGCACCGTGTCGCGCGGGTTCAGCTGTCGCCGACGATGGCTGTGAGGAAGTTCTCACTGGTAGCTCAGCAGGTCTTTAGGGATTGCGTTGATGCTGGAGGCCATGTCCTCACGGCGTAGCGCCGCGCGTCAACAGACGATCAGGCGCCGCCGCATGGTGGGCCTAGCGGTGCCATTCGTGTTGGTCGTTCTCGTCGCGATCGCGAGCGGGCAGGACGGAGATGGAAGCCGGGCGGTGCTCGCGCGCCATGCCCGTCAGGGAGTCTTGGCTGCGCGTGCCGATCGGTCGTCCAAGGCTCGCGGAAGGAGCGACGCTCGCGCGAGCCGGAACCTGCGACGGGGATCGAACCCGAGCGTGCTGCCCGGCCCGGTTCTGATTGCGGATCGGGATAACAATCGTTTGCTTGAGGTC
>JBAPMC010000017.1:0-3221 GCA_049278415.1 Solirubrobacteraceae bacterium | reverse complement strand
ATGTCAACCCTGGTCAGAAGCTGTGCGTCCCCGACCTCTATCTGCCCGCCGGCACAGGCCAGGTACGCATGGTGCTCTTTGCTCAGCAGTCGAGTGTGCGAGCGGCGATCAGCGTGGTTGCCAACGGCAGTACGAGCACCTCACGCGTAAGTGCGCCCATAGGCGCAGGGAGTCAGGCTTTCCTCGACGCGCCGATCCCGCTGCGCCCAAGCTCGCCCGCCTATGTGCCGGCGACTGTTTGCATGCGTCCGCTCAACGGGCCCGTCGGGGTTGCTGGAATGGCGGGACTGCCATATGGATATGTGCCCTCACGGCTCGCTGGAACGCCGGTCGAACAGCGCATTGCGGTGTGGTTCCTGCCACCTGTAGGCAAGGAGCGCTCACTACTCTCCTCAGCCGGTGAGATCTTCTCCCGTGCGGCCCTGTTCCGTCCCGGCGTCGTCGGAGCGTGGACTTATCCCTTCTTGCTGTTCGTGCTGTTGCCGCTCACATGGCTCGTGGCGCTGCTGCTGCTGGCCCGCAGCGCCGTAGGACGCCCGTTGCGACTGCGCCAGCACGTGCTGCGCCCGGCGGCGATCATCGCGCTTGTGGCATTCGTCAATGCCGGCTGTTGGGCGGTGATCACGCCGGCGTTCAACGCGCCCGATGAGCCCGATCACTTCGCCTACGGCCAGTATCTGGCTACGACAGGGCATTCGCCCGCCCGTACTCAAGATGCGCGACCCACATTCTCCACCGATCAGACGCTCGCCATGAACGCGGTCGACCTGTATGCGCAGTCGAGCTCGCCGATCGGACGACCGCCCTGGCTCGCGGTCCAGCAACGCTCGGCCGAACGCCTGCGCGCGTCGACTCCCCACCCGAGCAACAATGGCGGAGGGGTGACGCCGTCCGCCTCGCCGCATCCTCCGGGCTACTACGGTCTGAGCGCGCTCGCTTATGAGCTCGTGCGCTCGGGGTCGGTGTTCTCTCAGCTGACCGTCATGCGCTTGATGTCAGCTCTGCTCGGCGCATTGGTAGCGGCATGTGCTTTTGGAATCGTCATAGAGCTGCTGCCCCGACAGCGGTTCGCCGCCGCTGTCGCCGGGCTGTTGGTCGCCTTCCATCCGATGTTCAGCTTCATGGCTGGGGCGGTGAACAACGACAACGGGATCAACGCGGCCGCCGCCCTGACGCTCTACTTGCTCATTCGAGGGCTCAGGCGGGGGCTGAACTGGCGCTTGGCCCTAGGTCTCGGCGCGACGCTTGCGGTCGCGCCGCTGATGAAGAAGACGGGGTATGAGATCTACCCCGCCGCCGCCGTTGGCCTGTTTGGCTTGGCATGGCGCAATCACAGCCTTGGAGATGGCCGCGCCTGGGGTGCGCTGGTAGGTGCGTTTGCGCTTGTGCAGCTGGGTTGGTCGCATGTGCTGGAGGGGGTTTTCTATCCGGCCACCGTCGCGGGTCAGCATGCGGCGCCGGCTGCTGTGGGCGTTGCCAGCTCGCTCAGCATGGCCGAGCACATGCCCGGACGCTTCCTCGTCTACCTGTGGGAGCTATTCCTACCGAGACTCCCGTTCATGGGCCACCTGTTCCCCCAAGGCTGGCCCTTCTACCAGATCTATGTGGTGCGCGGCTGGGGAGCGTTCGGCTGGTACACGTTCGTGTTTCCGCGCTGGGTCTACTACGTGATTGTGCTGATGATGGTTGCGGTGGGGTTGCTGGCGCTATGGGCTGCTGTGCGCAATCGACTGGCGATACGCACACGATTCTTCGAGGTGTTGGTGATCGTGCTCTTCCCGCTTTGCGTGCTCGTGGCCGTCGAGGCCGCCTTCTTCACCCCTGTGGGCGGGCGCACGGTCGTAGCCGAACAGGGTCGCTACATCTTCCCAGCGATCACTGCGCTCGCCGCGATCGCGGTGGCCGGCACGTTCGGTCTAGGACGCCGCTGGCAGGTGCCGCTTGCCACAACGCTTGTGGTGGGCATGATGGCCCTCTGCTTCGCCTCCCAGCTGCTGACGCTGGGCAGCTTCTTTACCTAGAAGGCGCGCCCGTTCGTTCGCGCTCTCTCAGCGCATGGCGCAACCCCGCTTCGACCTCGTCGGTGGCACGCTCCCAGGTGTGGGAGGCGACGAACTCGATGCCCTCGCGTGAGCGCTGCTCCCAGCGCTCACGGTCATCGAGCAGCCGCTCGAGCGCATCGGCGATCCGCTGTGGATCGAGTGGAGCTAGCTCCAGCGGGCCGTCTGAGCCGAAGATCGACTCCGCGCTGACGCCGGCGAGCTCCACGCACGGGAGACCACAGGCGAGCATCTCCTTGGGCATCAGCGAGAAGTTCGTGAGCGACAGGCAGAGGCCGACTGTAGCTTGCGAGTAGAGGTGGGAGAGCTGCTCCGGGCTGAGCACACCGAGGTGCTCGTAGGGGAAGGCTGCGTGCAGCGGTGAGTCTGCCCCGAATAGAACGATGCGCGTGTCGGGACGGCGACGCTTGAGCTCGCTCAGGGCCATCAACCCAACCGGCACCGCGCGTCGTGGCGTCGTGTGGCGCGCGTAGTACACAACCGTGTCCCGACGTCGCTCGACGGGCTGCGGTCGGTAGGTGTCGTGGTCTGCCCCCAGTTCGAACGCGTCCGCGCTCGCACCGTAACGATCGATCAGAACGTCTCGCAGCCAAGGACTGGCCGCGATGCAGTGAAGGTTGTGTCGGTAGGTGTCTTCGGCCAACACCTGCTCGGTTGAGGCGGCGAAGAACTCTGGCTCGTGGTCGTTGACCACGTAGGCGCGTGCGCGGCAGCCATCGAGCAGCAGCGATTCATGGACGGTTTGCCAGCCGGTGGCGATCACCACGTCAGCGCCCTGCCAGGAGTGGAAATCCTTGTATACGGGCCCGTTGAATGGCGCGAAGAACTCTCTGATGTCATGGCGCATCACCGCTGGCCACACAGCGCGCATGTAACCGTGGAAGTCCGACAACCACACGCTGCAGGCATGCCCGCGACGCTCCAGGCGAGAGAAGATCTGAAACAGCGTGTTGTGCCCACCGCTGCCCCGGCTGAAAGGCGGTATCACCATCGCCAGGCGCAGCCGCTCACGCTCGGCCATGCCTTCGATCGGCTCGAGCAGAGGTGCAGGTCCGTTGTTTGCGACCTGTATGCACACGTCGTAGTCGTCGTGGGCGATCTTCGCGTCCACGTGGGTGGTTGCTGGCAGTCCAGGCGCCGAGGCGGCCTGCTGGTCTCCGT
>JBAPMC010000016.1:0-2497 GCA_049278415.1 Solirubrobacteraceae bacterium | reverse complement strand
TTGAGGAATGTGAAACCATGTCGGGAATCTGCCCAAGTCCGGCAGCAACGGCGGCCAATCTGCCGTGGAATACAAAAATTGAATTAATAGGCGCAGCATTCTACGATGACATCGTCGCAGCAACGGGAGAAGCCGGTTACACATTTTCTTGTTCCGGTGTTGTTGATACATGTACAGCACCATTAGGTCGTGCGCTTGATAAGGAAAACACTGCGGGTGGTATGGTGCTTGTAGAATTCAATACCGAAGATGGAAATCAGCCTACAGCCAACTGCACCAAGGGTGGTGCAAAAGAAGGCTTATTCCTTGGTACGATAACGTTATTACTCGAGGTAGAAGGTTTAGCGCTCGCTTTCAGCGAAGGCTAGTATTTAGCCTCGACAGGTAAGGTGGCACGGGACTGCCATGGATGGTTCCGTGCCTACCTTGTTGAGCGAAAGGTGAAGACAATGAAAAGATCTTATTTTGTTGGACTGTCGCTTGTGGCGGTGCTCGCAGGTAGTGCGTTTGCGGTGTCGTCGGCGTTTGCGTTGGAAAGCACGTGGTTAGTCAGTGGTGCAAAGTCTACGACGGCGGTCAACGTCGATTCTGAAGGCGAAATATTATTGGAAGATATGAAAGGAGGTATCTTCGGCGAAAGCATAGATGTATTATGTAAGGTTTTAGGCTTAGGCACGGGCGGTCAGCCGAGCTCAATTACCTCAATTACGCTTGAGGAATGTGAAACCATGTCTGGGGTTTGCCCAAGTCCGATAGCAACGGCGCTTAATCTCCCGTGGAATATAAAAATTGAATTAATAGGCACAGCATTTTATAATGGTATTACTGCAGCAGCGGGAGAAGTCGGTTACAATTTTTCTTGTTCGGGTTTTGTTGATACGTGTGCAACACCGTTAGGGCGTGCGCTTGATAAGGAAAACTCTGCCGGTGGTGCGGTGCTTGTGGAATTCAATACCGAAGATGTAAATCAACCTAGTGGTAGTTGCACCAAGGGCGGCATACAAGAGGCCTTAGTCCAGGGTACGCAGACAGTATTAGTTGAGGAAACAGGGTTAGCGGTTGCGTTCAGCGAAGGATAATGTATAATTTAACTATATGTGTGGGACCGTCCTTTGGGCGGTCCCCGCATCGTCGTTGGCATTTAGACTTTGAATAGTAGGTAGTTATCAGGCAGTCGCAGGGATCACCCTTGAGTTGAGTTCGTATACTCGCCTGCCTACCAGGTGGCTTGGACAGGCCGCATTTGGCGGCGCGTCGTGCTGCCGGGGTTGCTTATAGTAGGTACCGCGAGAAGGTCTATCGATCGATGGGCGCGGTGGAGGACAGCAGTGTTCTCGTGGGGCAGTGCCAGCCGGTCGGCGTACAGTCCGAGGATATCGTTTCTGACTTCTCTTTGGCTAGCGACGGCACTCCTCTAGGCGCAAGTTGCTGGCTTTTGCTCTTGACTTCTGTGGATGAGTCTGCAACAATCCACGCAGGTTCAATATCCAGAACTTGGATTTTGGGCCTAGAGTGCGGTCGGCAGCTCGGAGTTCCCCACGGTGGGGAGTTGCTGGGTAGACTCGATCGTCTTGCCAGAAGCAGATGGAAAGGAACGGTGATGCGTCCGTAGGATACATCGTGTTCGAAGCTTGGCACCTTGAGTTATGCCGCGGCTCCAAAGAGTGGTCGTGGTGCCGAGTGGGAGACACCGGTTGCTTTCGATGTATGCCTCGGCAAGAATGTCGTTGGTACAATAGTATATACGGGCTGGATTGGCGCTCTCTGACCTTGATGAGGACGAGTGCCCTGCCAGCCGCATCGAGCCTCTGTAAGAGGCTAGCTATGCCTCGGATGAGGGAAAGGTAGAAAAATGAAAAGGTCCTATTTGATCGGTTTGACGCTCGTGGCGGTACTCGCTAGTACTGCATTCGCTGCGTCATCTGCGTTTGCGCTGGAAAGCACGTGGTTAGTCAGTGGCGCGAAGCCAACCGCGGCGGTTAACGTCGATTCCGAAAGTGGAAGTACGAGTCTCGAAGATGTTAAAGGTGGTATCTTTGGGGAAGCCGTGGCTGTTACATGCAAAGTGTTAGATAAAGGTACTGTAGGTCCTGGCCCTGCGGACACAGTTACCGCGGTGACGCTTGAGGAATGTGCAACGACGAAAGGAATCTGCCCCAGTCCAGTAGCGACGGCGGTTAACCTTCCGTGGAATACGAAAATTGAATTAATAGGCACGGCTTTTTATGATGACATCGTGTCGAGTGGAGTAGGCAATCCGGGTTACACAGTTTCGTGTTCGGGTGTTGTTGATACATGCACTGCTATGTTAGGTCGTCCGCTTGATAAGGAAAACACTGCAGGTGGTGCTGTACTTGTAGAATTCAATCCTGCAGATACAAACCAGCCGGCTGCGGACTGCACTAAGGGCGGGACAGGGCAAGGTTTAGTTAAGGGCACGCAAACAATATTAACTGAAGTGGCTGGGTTAGCACTTGCGTTCAGCGAAGGATAATTA
>JBAPMC010000015.1:0-4913 GCA_049278415.1 Solirubrobacteraceae bacterium | reverse complement strand
GCCTTACAGGCATCCTGGCGCTCGAGCTTATCCTCGACCTGCGTGGCCTCATCGAGGGCTGCGCCATGTGAGGACCGGACCGACGCGAGCAACTGCTCATCGACGGCGGGCGCCTTCACAGCGGTCTTCGGCTTGCCAACCTTCTCGGCAAGCTCGCGCTGCAGCGCGCAGATCTTCTTGATCTCCGAGTGGGCGATGTCGAGCGCATCGAGGATCTCAGCCTCTGAGATCTCATTCGCGCCCGCCTCGACCATCAGGATTGCGTCCTCTGAGCCGGCGACGACTAGGTCGAGGTCAGAATTCTCGAGCAGATCCTCCTCGGGAGGATTGACCACAAAGTTGCCATCTACCTTGCCTATGCGCACTGCGCCGACAGGGCCGGCGAAGGGCACGTTGGAGATCATCAGCGCCGCTGAGGCGCCATTCATCGCGAGGATGTCATACGGGTGGACATGGTCCACCGAGATCGGGATCGCCACGAGATGGGTCTCGTAGTTCCAGCCCTTGGTGAACAGCGGTCGCAAGGGGCGGTCGATCATGCGCGCTGTCAGCGTCGCCTTCTCTCCCGAGCGTCCCTCGCGCTTGAAGAACGAGCCGGGGATCTTCCCAGCGGAGTACATCCTCTCCTCCACGTCAACCGTCAACGGGAGAAAGTCCACATCGCGCTGACCACCAGCCGTGGCGGTCGCTAGAACCATCGTGTCGCCCTGACGGACGACCACTGCGCCGGAGGCCTGCTTGGCCATCCTGCCGGTCTCAAACGAGATCTCGCTACCTGCAATCTCCACGGAGACCCGCGTAACGGCGTTGCTACTCATATTGACTACCTTCCCTCTCCACCCGTCGGTCGGCGGAGCCGTTTTCTTTATCCTTGTATCCGAACGCTGAGCAGCTTAGCGGACGTAACACGAGCTTCTCGTCATGCCAGAACGCAACTGAGCTGGTGAAGGGTCGAACGGAGCTAGGACGCAGGGAGCGCGACGTGCCTTTAGGGCACGTGAGCGAGCGAGGACGCAGCGTCGCGAATGCTCTCGGCCAGCTCAGGCGTTGGCCACTTCAGGCGTTCTTCAGGCCTCCGAGAATCATGTGGACGGGAGGCAGGTCTGCCGGCGAGGGTGCTTGATAGCTCCAGCGCACGACACCGTCGCGATCGACGATCACGAGCGCGCGCTGAGGGAAGCCCCCGGGATGAAGCACGCCGAAGGCGCTACAGGCGGCGCCCTTAGGCTCGAAGTCCGATAGCTGAGGAATGCTCACATCCAGCTTTTCGCGAAACGCTTTCTGTGACCATCCCGAATCGCAGGACACGCCGTAGATATCTGCGCCCTGCGCCTTGATCTCAGGAAGCGACTGCTCGTAGATCTGCAACTGGTCTGTGCAGACAGGGCTGAAAGCGAACGGGTAGAACACGAATACGGTGGTCTTGCCCTGCAGGTCGGCCTCGGTGAAGCTCTCACCACTTTCGGTGGTTAGCTTGAACTCGGGGACCTTCGTCCCGGGGGCCAACACTGCGGAGGTGGAATCGGTGGCGCCCATCCTGCGTACCACCCGCCTTACTTGCGGAGACCTAGCTCCTTGATAAGGGCTCGATAGCCCTCGAGGTCTTTACGCTGCAGGTAGTCGAGGAAGCGACGGCGACGCCCGACGAGCATCAACAGGCCGCGACGCGAATGATGGTCCTTGCTCTGCTCGCGCAAGTGCTCGGTCAGGTGGTTGATGCGCTCTGTGAGCAGAGCTACCTGAACCTTGGTGTTGCCGGTGTCCTCTACGCCCGAGCCGAACTTTGCGGCGATCTCTTGCTTGCGCTCTGTGGTGATCGTCATAGCGGTCGCACAGGCTAGCAGTCCTAGGCCTGGACCTCTCTCCCGGATGTGAAAGCTTCAGCGATCTCGCGTGCTTGCTCCACATCGCGGCGCATCTGCTGGATGAGATCCTCAGCTGACTGGAAACGTCGCTCTCCGCGCAGGCGAGAAATGAAGTCCAGCTGCAGGGGCTTGCCGTAGAGATCGCCGTCGAAGTCGAGAATGTAGGCCTCGATCAGCTCTCCGCGACCGGTGTCGAATGTCGGACGCACGCCAATGTTCACCGCTGCGGGGAGTCTGCCTGCCCGCGCCCCAGAGGGTACGCCTCCTACCTGTCCCCCATCATGGGGGGTGAGGGTGTCCGCAAGGCAGGCGTACACACCGTGACCGGGACACACAAGCGCGTCGTCGGGGATCAGGTTGGCTGTCGGAAAGCCCAGTTCGCGGCCCCGCTCGTCACCATGCACGACTTCGCCGCGCATCTGGAATGGGGCGCCGAGAAAACGAGTGGCTTGCTCCACCTCTCCCGCAAGCACCAGCCCCCTGATATGGCTGGAGGAGACGATCTCGCCCTCCACCTCAAGCAGCGGCGTCACGCGCGTCGAGAAACGCTCGTCTTCGGCGAGCATCTGTGGATCACCCTTGGCACGGTTGCCAAAACGGAAGTTCTCGCCAACCGACACATATGTAGCTGTGAGCGCACCTACGAGCACGTCGTCGATGAACTCCTGAGCGCTGCGTTTAGCGAAATCCGCGTCGAAGGGGATCACGATCAGCTCCTCCACGCCGAGCGCCTCGACCAGCTCCGCCTTGACCGCAAGGTTGGTGAGCAGCTTCGGCGTGTGCTGGGGCGCTACCACTGCTGAGGGGTGCGGATCGAAGGTGAGGACGCTGTCCGAGCCGCGGATTACCTCGCGATGGCCAAGGTGGACACCGTCGAAGGAGCCGACCGCAACACGTCGCTCTTTGCCCTGTACGTCGGGCAGTCGAGTGATCCTCACGGCTGAAAGCCTATGTCACGGGTGGTTTGGACGCTCGCGGGCGCCGTCTGGACTCGGCTTCGAAGCGCTCGGCAGTGGCGATGGCGGCCTCGATGCTTAGCAGCGGCGGGTTCTCCCACGGTGTGTTGGGGGCTGGCGGGGGGACTGCGTCGTTCACGTCGAATGGCCCGATCGCGGTGCGTCTGAGCTCTTCGCAGTAGGCGTCGCCCAGGTCGGCTATCAGCGAGCGCACGTATGTACCGGAGGAGCACTCGATTAGATAGGCGGCGCGGACCGGTGCACTCGTTTGCGTTGGCGGCTCGCCTGCCTGCTTGCCTGCGCCCGGCAGCCTGTGTCCTTCAGGGTGCGCCCCAGGGGGCGCCTGTTCCCCGTCATGGGTGGTTCCCTCCGGGGTGCGCCAGAGCTGCTCGAAACGGCTGACGGTGACGATTCGCTCCGGCATCTCGAAACGCTCTCCTCGCCTGGCCTTGCGATAGGCGCGCTCGCCCCCGATCTTTACCGCCGAGTAGATCGGCGGCCGTTGACGGATCTCGCCTGAGGGAAGCTCCGGTGGATCGGGCGGTAGGAGCCCGGTCTCGGTGATCTCTCCTTCTGTGTCGCCCGTGCTCGATCGTGCTCCTAGCCGCGCGATCGTCTCATAGCGCTTGGGCAGCTCCATCATCCGGCGCTGCTGGCGCGTAGCTTTGCCAACCAGCACAATCAACAATCCGCTTGCAAACGGGTCGAGCGTTCCAGAGTGCCCCGTCTTTGCGCCTCCGAGCGAGCGGCGCACACGTGCCACCACATCGTGTGAGGTGATCCCGACAGGCTTGTCGATCAGCAGGATGCCGTCGGTCAAGCGAGTGTCGGTACCGGCCCGTTGGGGGCGGGATGCAACTGCGCTGCGATCTCGCGGCGAAGCAATGCGATCAGCTCGTGCACCTCGAGCGTCGTCGAGAAGCCCGCTGCTCGACGGTGTCCGCCACCGCCCTGCGTACGAGCGATCGCCGACACGTCGACGTCGTCTCCGGTAGCACGCAGCGACACCTTGCGCTTGCCTTGGCTCTCGGGCGCCGTGAGCTCCCGGATGAGCACGGCTACCTTCGTGGAGGCGACCGAGCGCAAATGGTCGACGATTCCCTCTGAGAAGCTCTCCTCCGCGCCGTGGCGCTGGAAGTCTGAGGCATCGAGAGCTACAAGGGTCAGCGCGCCCCCGTCGAAGCGTTGGACGCGCTCGAGCGCAACCCCGAGCAGCGTGAGCTTGGCAAGCGGCATCTCCTCGTACAACCGGCTATAGACGGCTGCCACGTCAACGCCTGTCGCGATCATCTCGGCCGCCATCCGGTGGGCGCGCGGGCCGGTGTTCTCGTACATGAAGCGCCCAGTGTCGGTTACAAGGGCGATGTACAGCGCCTCGGCGATAGCGGTTGTGGGCGCGACGTCGAGGCCGTGCATCAGGTCCCACACGATCTCCGCGGTGCACGAAGCTTGAGGATCCACGAGATTGAGCGTTCCGAACAGCGTGTTGTCGTGATGATGATCGATGTTCAGCAGGTGCGCTCCGTGTTGGAGCACGGCTGCAGGGTTGCGGTCGATGTTGCCGCAATCGAGCATCACAACCGTGCGCTGTCCGATGTCATCGGGGGCGGCTTGGATAGCGTGCTCGAGCGCCGGGCAACGGTACTCGCGCGGGAGCGGAAGATCGCTCTCGGAGATGAACATCTCCGAGTCCTTGCCGAGCGCTGTAAGCAGACCGTGCATTCCAATCAGCGAGCCCAGCGCGTCTCCATCTGGATTCTCGTGTGTGGCAACGACAAAGCTTGCATCCCTGCGAATGCGCTCCAGCACGAGATCACGTGTCTGCATGAGGACTGATTCGTCGCTCATGGCCCGGAATCCTCGCCAAGTGTGTCTCCTGAGGTGCGTTCACGCTCTTGCGCACTCGGGTCTTGCTCGGTTTCCATCTCCGCATCGATCAGTGCGTCAAGACGCATTGCGCGGTCCGTGGTGTCGTCATAGGAGAAGTCGAGGGTCGGGGTTCGCTTCAAGTGCAGCTCGCCGGAGATCCGGCGTTGGAGATAGCCGTGGGCGCTGCGCAGCCCATCCATCGTCTCCTCGCGTGCATCAGGCT
>JBAPMC010000014.1:0-1816 GCA_049278415.1 Solirubrobacteraceae bacterium | reverse complement strand
GGCGCTCCATCGACTGCTCGAAGCCCTCCAAGTCCAACCCAACTTTTCGCTCAGCGGCGATTTCGGCGGTGAGCTCAATTGGAAATCCGTAGGTGTCGTGCAACATGAAGGCAGTGCTCCCTGAAATCACAGGATCGCCATCCCCAATCAAATCCTCCAACATGCCCAGCCCCAGGCTGAGCGTCTCGACGAAACGGTGCTCCTCGCGCTCGAGGATGTCCGACACCATGTCGAGTGAGCGCTCGAGCTCGGGGTAGGCGCCGCCCATCACCTCCGCCACAGCAGCCGCCATGGAGGCCATCATGCCCTCGCGTGCGCCCACGCGCTGGCCGTGGCGGATAGCCCGGCGGATGATGCGGCGCAGCACATATCCGCGCTCGAGGTTCGAGGGCACCACCCCGTCGGCGAGCATGAAGCTCACCGCGCGTGCATGGTCCGCCACGATGCGCAGACTCACGTCGTCCTCCTCCTCGCGCCCGTATATGCAATGCGTGAGCTCCTCCGCAGAGCCAATCAGCCGGCGCAGTACGTCGGTGTCGAAAACCGACGCCTTGCCCTGCACGATCGGCAGGATGCGCTCGAGGCCCGCCCCGGTGTCGATGTTGCGCTGGGGCAGAGCACTCAGGCTCCCGTCCTCCAGCCGGTTGGATTCCATGAACACCAGATTCCAGATCTCCACGTAGCGTTCCTCGCCTCCCTGCGCCGGGCCGCCCTCCGCGCCATGCTCGGGTCCCTTGTCGTAGAAGATCTCCGAGGAGGGCCCGCACGGGCCGGTTGCGCCCATCTCCCAGAAGTTGTCCTCTCCCATGCGCTGTATGCGCTCGCTGGGCATACCCACAAGCTCATGCCAGAACTGCGCCGCCTCGTCATCGCTGGTGTGCACCGTGGCCCACATGCGCTCGCCGTTGAGCCCCAGCGTCTCAGTCAGAAACTCCCAGGCGTATTCGATCGCCTGCGCCTTGAAGTAGTCGCCGAAGCTGAAGTTCCCGAGCATCTCAAAGAACGTGAGATGACGAGCGCTGCGTCCGATGATCTCGATGTCGTCGTGCTTGCCACGCACCCGCAAGCACTTCTGAGCTGAGGTCGCCCGCGGCGATGGGGGCGGCTCTTCGCCGAAGAACACCGGCAGGAACTGCACCATGCCCGCGTTCGTGAAGAGCGGCGCCGCGGGGTGCGCGGGCACCAAGCTCGAGGACGCCGTCAAGCGGTGATCGCGCTCCACGAAGAAGTCGAGGAAGCTCGCGCGCAGCTCGTCTGCGTCTAGGTGAGTACTTGTTGGACTCAAAGCGAGCTAAGCCTAACTCGCCGTGTCTCCAGGGGCGAGCCCATCCACGGGGGGCACAAACACATTGAAGCCCCGCCTGCTTGGACTGTGCAGTTAGGGGAGCTTGATCGCGCGCATGGTGTGCTCGTCGGGAAGCTTGTCGAGGATGCCTCGCAGGATGTCACGCTCGTCAGCCTGTCCACGCTGGAGGTCGTCGAGCAACAGCTTCACGGCGGTGTGGGTGATCTTCATCTGCTCAGCACTGAGCGGCACGGTTAGCTTCCCCCGCTCATCCGGTGGGCCTTCGAGGCTCACAAGAACAGCTCGCGCCAGCCCACGAATCTGGGGATCATGGGCCTCGTCGGAGATGAGCAGTCGCAATGCGCTGCCAGCCACTGGCGCCTCCTCTGGGTCGAGGAAGAGGTGATAGGCGGGCTCAGGTTCGTTGGCTGTGTCGTTCATAGCGTTCCGTTGATGTGGCTCTTGCGCTCACGCGATTCCCGGTGGGAAAGCCGAAGCCTAGAGCCAAAGCCGGATTGCACCCTGCTGGAC
>JBAPMC010000013.1:0-4587 GCA_049278415.1 Solirubrobacteraceae bacterium | reverse complement strand
GGAAAGGATCGACTGCCAAACCTGTTATTTCAGATCCAGCGTGAATATTGTTGGCGCCAAATACTTCGACGGGAACGCAAAATATTCTGGGACGGACGTTGGAAGGATGACACGAACTATCGTATCGATAGATAAGCGGGATGTAATTCCCAAGATTGGGATTGCCACTGTGCTCCGCTCCTCCAGCGTAGAGTTCGTTGCTGCTAGGGTCCACCGTCAAATTTCTTAGAAAATCAAATTCGGCCACGCCCCCAAGATCTGTACCTTCGGGTTTGAACTTCTCGGCAAACTGTCCGACATAGAGGTTACCTTCTCCGTCGATCGCAATACCGCCGAACACAGCTTCTTCGCTTTTCCAAGCGGTGATAAAGCTCGAGTTCTGCCGAAACTCGAACATCGCACCATTACTATTCACCCAAAGATTACCCGAGGGATCGACGGCCATGCCATGTATTTGCCCGAAAGGACCGGCGAGCGCTCCCGTCGCATTTGCACCATTGAGCTGTCCGTTGGCCGGACCGTCCTTTGTGTGCCCTTCCCCGTTGTCCCCCCAGCTAGAGATGAGGTTGCCTTCAGAGTCGAACTTGGAGACGACCTCGGCCTGCTGGTCGGCCACATAGACATCGCCCTGCTCACCCAATACCCTCGAATTATCGACCGCGATGAAGCGCGGAGATCGTTCAAATGATCCGGCGGAAGAGTCCGCAATGCCAGCCTGACACACGTCTCCCGAAACGGCCGTACACACATTCGCGCCCGTCGTCCGATCCACATCCTTGCCGAACATGAGGATGAAATGCCCGGCGGAGTCGAACTTCTCCATGCGATGATCTTCCGAATCGGCAACATAGACATCGTGAGTTTCCAAATCGACCGCGACACCTTCAGCGTTAGCGAGTGGATATGGATCTGCGGGAGCGGACGTAGCAGCCCCGAACACACCGGACAGCAACCGCGCCTGTCCGGCAAACGCCGGCGCCGAAGCCAGGACCATGCACCCAACCAGAATGCCGAGCAAAACCACCGGCAAACGCAAGATGCCCGCGCGACGGTCGCGCGCACCGGCTGGCATTGCGGCGGACTGCTCGGTCTGGCTCATCGCTGTGCCTTTCTCGTGGAGGTGGTGCATAATCAAGCTCTCTGACAACCAAGCGGGTGGGTGCCAACTATTCGGCTGTGACCGCCCATGCGCCTAGGCCTATCTCGGTTCCCCCTTCGAAAACGAATAGCGCGAATGCACCGGCGGTGCCCGCAGATCCTTCTCCCGTTTTACCAAGACCAAACATCTCCGCAGACTCGGTGAATGCTTTTGTGAGTTCGGATGTGTAGACACACAGGTTCCCGGGCTTTGCCTGCGGATGGGATGCGTTCACTTCTGGTCCGATGCCGCTACCACATTCGGTCGGCGCGACTTCTTCGCCTTTCAGGTTGATTTCCATTCCATTTAGCTGGATGAAATGCGCGTGACCTGAGCCAAGAGGCGCCGCCAGAGGGATCGGAAAAGATGCGAGAGGCAGGGATGTAGAACCTTCCGATGCGATTGTAAGCGGACCAAACGACCACACACCCGTCTCCGTCTTACCGGAAGGAAGCGTCCCTCCAGCCGTCCACGGCGAGCCTTCCGCGCCGTTGCATGCAGTCGCCTTTCCACCGGCAGAGGTGAATTCAGAGCCACCCTGTTTGCTACACGTCGAACTGGATTTCGCGATGACCGCGCTGGTCACACTAACGCCGTTTTCGCCTTTCGCTCCCGCTACACCAGCCGGGCCGGCTGGGCCCTGCGGACCAGTTGCGCCGGCCGGGCCAATCACGCCGGCCGTACCTGTGGCACCAGAGGCGCCGGGCGCCCCGTTCTTCCCGGCCTTGCCCTGCAGCGACTTGAGCACCTTCGGACTGATCTGTTTCGTCGAAGTGATCAAGAATTTCCCGGCGGCATACGCACCACCACTCATCGCGAACACAAGCACGAGCGTCATCGCGACATTGGCAAACGTGAAACGCCTACGAATCATTGAGAGCATCAGTCCATTCCCTCCTGAGAGCGATCCACACGAATAGACCCGCGGGACCGCGGGCGAGACCCGCATCTGCGGGCAGACAAAGCCACCGCAGGCACACAGCCCACGACAACCGAAGGCAAGAAGCTTGAAGCGCGCCACCTACACGCGAATGCCCTTCAAGACACACCCCATGACAGTGGGCACGCGAGTACCCTTTCGGGCACCCCCCATCACGGGGGACACGCAAATGACCAAGCCGGGCCGTATCCCCGGCGAGCCGCGCAGCACTGCCGCGGCAAAAGGGACTAGCGGCTAGAGACCGGCCGTCCCAGAGAGAGAAAGAAAGAGAGAGAGAGACGCGTCAGCGACGCTGACGCGTCCTATTACGTTCGTGCGAAAAGCACACGGACTCTCAAACACGTTATTCCCCAAAGAAACCACGCGAAAAACAACTCCCTCTCAAATTACGAGCCGGTCCCTCTCCCAAGGGCCCTGCCAAACCGGTTGAGATCGACCACAGAGCCAACCCAACCCGACCTTATATACGTACCCACAAATCTATTGAGATGCAGGAACGGTTGCCAATGTACACAACCTATGGCCGCTTGTCAAGTCCTCGTTCTTAAAGGTCTTTGCCCCTCCTGGCACAAAGAGGCAGGCTCCCGCAAACCGATCAGTGCCGGAAATGCCGAACGCCGGTGGCCACCATTGCAACCCCGGCGTCGTTGGCTGCCGCCACGACCTCTTCGTCGCGCATGGACCCACCCGGCTGGATGATCGCCGTTACGCCCGCTGCGATTGCGAGCTGTGGACCGTCGGCGAACGGGAAGTAAGCGTCGGAGGCAAGCGAGGAGCCGGCGAGCAGATCGGGCTGGGCGGCCCGTGCCTTGTCGATCGCGATGTTGACTGCATCCACGCGGCTCATCTGTCCCGCGCCGATGCCGATCGTGGCGCCTCTTGCGGCGATCACAATGGCGTTTGAGCGCACGTGGCGGCACACCTTCCAGGCAAACAGCAGGTCATCCCACTGCGCCTCGGCAGGGGCGGTGATGCTCATCACATGCATTTGCTCGCGCGTCTCAGACACGATGTCGCGGCTCTGGGAGAGCACGCCGCCGATTACCGGCTTCTCCTCCATCCCCTCACCGCGCGCAGGCCAGTCCGGTAGCTCCAAGAGGCGCACGTTCTTCTTCTCGGTGAGCACCTCGAGCGCGTCTGGGTCAAAGCCGGGCGCGAGCAGCACCTCGATGAACTGCTGGGACAGCGCCTGCGCACAGGCGAGGTCGACCCTGCGATTGAGGGCAATCACGCCCCCATAGGCACTCATGGGGTCACACGCGAAGGCGCGCTCATACGCCTCCTGGAGCGTATCTCCGAGTGCGCAGCCACACGGGTTGTTGTGCTTGACGATCACGCAGGCGGGCTCGGAGAAGTCCTCCACCAGTTCGCGTGCAGAGGAAAGATCGAGCAGGTTGTTGAACGACAGCTCCTTGCCGTGCAGCTGCTTCACGTTCTCGAGCAGGTGCGTGGAGGCGCCCACGTCGGCGTAGAAGGCGGCGCGCTGGTGCGGGTTCTCCCCGTAGCGCAAGTCCATCACCTTCTCGTAGCTGCTCGCCCAGCGGGGCGGGAAGCCCTCGTATGTGCGCACCCCGAACCAGCGCGAGATGGCGGCGTCGTAGCGAGCCGTGGTGGCGAAGGCAACCGCCGCAAGCCGCTCGCGCGTGGCCATCGAGACGCGTCCGTCGGAGTCGCGCAGCTCACTCAACACGACCTCGTAGTCGGCGGGGTCCACTACCACGGCTGCAAAGGCATGATTCTTGGCGGCCGCACGGATCATCGTGGGACCGCCGATGTCGATGTTCTCGACAATCTCTGCGTCCGAGGCGTCGCCGCGCGCCACCGTCTGCTCGAACGGGTAGAGGTTCACGCACACGAGATCCACGGGCTCGATCGAATGCTCGGCGGCCGCTTGCAAGTGACCCTCGTCGTTGCGCACCGCCAGCAGGCCCGCATACAGGCGCGGATGGAGCGTCTTCACCCGTCCATCCATCATCTCGGGGAAGCCGGTGAAGTCCTCGACTGCCCTTACCGGCACACCTGCCTCGGCAAGTGCGCGTGCGGTACCGCCGGTGGAGACGATCTCCACACCCCGCTCAACCAAGCCGCGAGCGAAGTCAACCACGCCGGTCTTGTCCGACACCGACAGCAATGCCCTGCGCAGGCGCACGCCAGCTCGCTCGGCACGCTCGATCCCGGAACCGCTAGCGGCGCCGGTCTGCTTATTCTCGGCTGTCATCCGCGACGCAGATTATCCACGCGGCGGGCGGGCCGCGTGGAGGTCACGATGCCTCCACGGTCGGTGGGGCAACGGTAACCCGCCGCGGGTTGTTTGGATCGGTCCCGAGTGCGCCGCGCGCAACCAAGCGCACCGCCTCCGGCAGCAGCGAGTGCTCGAGGGGGCGCAAAGCCCGCAGGACCTCGTCCGGCTCACGCGCCTCGGGCAAGTCGATCGCCTGTTGCAGGATCACAGCACCGCTGTCTACGCCGGCGTCGACGAAGTGAACTGTCACACCAAACACCTTCACCC
>JBAPMC010000012.1:0-3412 GCA_049278415.1 Solirubrobacteraceae bacterium | reverse complement strand
CCACCAGCTCGGTCACCACGCCGCCGGCTGTTCCTGCGGCAGCCAAAGAAGAAGGCGGAAAAACCGCTAAACAAATCGAAGAAGAAACTAAACACTTCGCCAACGAGTGCAACACAGTCGTCTCGGGCGCAGATCACATATGCACTGCTGTAGCAGGAAAAGGCGGGCCTCTGGCAGCCGCGGTGACAGCCACAGACGGCTCGATCGGCTATCTCGATCTTGCCACCGCCCGCAAGGAACACTTCGACATCGAAAACAAGAAAAAAAACGATCACACCTACTGGATACCGCTACAGACGATCAATCCGAGCAAAGCCAACGAAGTAGGCACAAACAACTATGTGGAGCCGACTGCCATTCCAACGGCTCACATCCCCGCTAATGGAGCCACGCTCGGCGCCAACTGCACCGAAGCCGACTACCGCAACATCCCGTCCACGCCGGCGAGCGACCCAACGCTCGGCGACTGGTCGAACGCGATCGCCACGGGCAGCACCGACACGGTGACCTACCCGGACTGTGCAATCACCTACGACTTTGCCTTCGACGACGATGCGCCGGTGTTCGGCAACACCCAGATCGAGCAGGAAAGGGCTCGTACCGTCAAGGACTACCTGACCGCGGTCGAGTCATCCACAGGCCAGTCCGGGCTTTCAGGAGCCGACTACGGAATCCTGCCCGCGTCAATTCAGACGATTGCGCAGAATGGCGTCAAGGCGATCGACTGGAACAAGGCCGCCGGTTCAGGCGGCGGCAAAGAAGAACAGAAAAAAGCACCGGCGACGACGCCGATAACGACGACGCCAATAATGTCGATAGTCGCCCCTCCGCCAAGCAACGCATTCTCACTGGCTGGAGCGAAGGTGAAGGGCAAGACGATCGTGCTGTCGATCGTGCTGCCGGGTGCTGGCAAGGTACAGGTCAAGGCGACCGGCGGCGGCGTCACCGTGTCGAGCGTCAGCGCAAACGTGTCAGCCGGTAACGGCACCGTGACACTGCCGATCTCCAAAGCTGCGTTGAGCAAGCTGGCCAAAGCAAAAGGCCACAAGCTCAGCGTGAAGATCACGGTGACATTCACCCCGACTGGCGGGACCGCGGCGAGCAAGACCAAGACACTCACGCTCACGCAGGCTGCCGTTACGCCGAAGAAGAAAAAAGCAACCAAAGGCACAAAGAAATAGGACGAGCAGGCTGACAGGCCTCGCATCAACACGTTGACGGCGCTCGGCACCCTCTTGGGGCCGGGCGCCGTCGGCGCGATGCGATGGGTCTAGAGCTCACACAAAACATGACCGACGACGACACACAATCACAGTCCCCCCAAGGTAACGGCCGCCCGCCGGCGCCAAAGGCCCAGAGCGGGCAAGTGCGCTCAGGCCTTGCCCAGAAACGCAACCCGGCGCTAGCGACTCTTGGCGCACTCGGCCTAGGCGCAAAGCGCGTCATTCTCCGCGACAAGATCGCGCTGTTCCTCGTAGCCGCCTCCGCGGCGCTATTGATCACGTTCTTCTCGCTGCTCGGGGCGATCGGGCCCTCGAGCCATGGCTCGGAGCTGCCAATCAGCCGAGTTCTTTCGCTCGCCTACCACGGGCAGATCGCCACCGCCACGCTGCTGGATCACGACAACCGCGTTCAGGTCACACTCAAGACGCCGCCAGCTTCGAGCAGCGGAGGGACAGCGCCGAGCTCGTCCTCGACGACGCCGAGCCCGTCGTCAACAGCGTCCGGCTCGTCCTCAACGCCGCCAAGCACACCCCCATCGAGCACAACCGCCACCAAGCCGCTCGAATACTGGGCCGCCTACCCGGCCTCGGGAGTGCAGACCCAACAGCTGCTGCAAAGCCTTGGACACGCTGGAACGGTGGTCACCGTCGATCAGCAGTCGGGCAAGACGCCGCGCATGATTCTCGTGCAGTTCCTGATCCCGATTGTGCTGCTCGTGTGCCTGTTCGCGCTGTTCATGCGCTTCGGGGCCGACGGTGGCGCGGGCGGCATCGCCGGCTTCTCCGAGTTCACCGGCAAGGGCAAGCGCAAAGGCAAGGGCACAGCCCACCGAACGACGTTCGCCGATGTAGCCGGCGCCGGCGAGGCGGTCGCCGAGTTGCGCGAGATCCGCGACTACCTCGCTGATCCCTCGCGCTACCTGAAGGTCGGCGCAGCTGCACCGAAGGGCGTGCTGCTCGTCGGACCGCCCGGCACCGGCAAGACGCTGCTCGCCAAGGCCGTCGCAGGCGAGGCTGAGGCGTCCTTCTTCTCGCTCTCAGGCTCGGACTTCGTCGAGTCGCTCGTTGGCGTCGGTGCTGCACGCGTACGCGACCTGTTCCGCAAGGCGCGCAAGGCCGCCCCGGCAATCATCTTCATCGACGAGTTCGATGCAGCGGGGCGCAAGCGCGGCGCCGGCATTGGGCAGGGCAATGACGAGCGCGAGCAGACACTCAACGCGCTGCTTGTCGAGATGGACGGCTTCTCTGGCGACGGAGGACTGGTCGTGATGGGCGCCACCAACCGCCCCGACATTCTCGACCCCGCGCTGCTGCGCCCCGGGCGCTTCGATCGGCAGGTCACAATCGACGTTCCCGACGTGCACGGGCGCCTGGAGATCTTGCGCCTGCACGGCGACAAGCGGCCGATGGCGCCCGACACATCGCTTGAGGAGATCGCCCAGCAGACGCCTGGCTTCAGCGGGGCTGAGCTTGCCAACGTCATCAACGAGGCTGCACTGCTCAGTGTGCGCGACAGCCGTGAGTTGATCGACCAAGCCACGCTTGAGGAGGCGATCGACAGAGTGGTGGCGGGCCCAGCCAAGAAGCACATCCTCACGCGCGAGGAGCGCTGGCTGATCTCGATCCACGAGGCCTCCCACGCGGTTGTGGCTGACGCGCTAGGTCAGGCCACCTCCACGCGCAAGCTGTCGATAGTCGCCCGCGGGCGCACGCTCGGCACCGCCGCGCACATGCTTACCGACCGCGATCAGCTGATCCAAACCGAGCTCGACTTGCAGCAGCAGCTGACCGTAATCGTCTCCGGCACCGCCGGCGAGCGGATTGCCTTCGGCCAACTGTCCACCGGTGTGAGCGATGACCTGCACGCCGCCACGAGCCTGGCGCGCACGATGGTCACCTCGTTTGGCATGTCTGATGCGCTTGGGCCGGTCACGATCGGCGAGAAGGGCGGCGAGGTGTTCCTTGGAGCGTCGCTACAAGACCTCGGCTCGGTTGGACCATCAACGCTCGATTTGATCGATCGCGAAGTGGAGCGGCTCGTAGGAGAGGCAGAGGCCAAGGCCGCCGCGATCCTCGACCGCAACTGGCAGGCCGTCGAGGAGACCGCGCACGCGCTGCTGGAGCAGGAGACGCTCTCAGGCGTTGCGCTTGACGCTGTGCTCTCAACCGTGCAGGAGATCGAGCTAAGC
>JBAPMC010000011.1:0-1683 GCA_049278415.1 Solirubrobacteraceae bacterium | reverse complement strand
CCATATTTACCCTGAGGCCGCCTGCAGCCGTGCGCGGCGGGTTTTTGCGTTGGAAGGCGGCCGACGGCGTCGTCCTTGGATCTATCCGGTAGCCACGGCCTTTTTGCGGCTACGGCAAGGAATCCCGAGCGCGTGTATCCTTCTCATTCGGCATAGGCGTCAATTCGCGTCAAGCTCATCCGCTGGGATTGTCACGGCTCGGAAGTCAGGTTAACGGGCCCTGCGGGGTGATTTTGTGTTGACGCGGAGGCTGTGATTCCCTGGGGGCTCCGATTCGGCAAGGAGCGCGATCATGCCCCCTATCATCCACCTGATCATGGACGAGGAGATGCCGCGGGCGCAGTTGGGCCTGCTGTTGCAGCATTTCTCCGAACTGGACGACGAGCGCGAGCCCTGGCGGGTGATGTATCCGCTCAGCGAGGTGCTGCTGTTGGTGACCTGTGCGACCATCGCGTCGTGCGACGATTTCGACGATATCGTCAGTTGGGGCGAGCATCATCTGGAGTTTCTGCGGCGCTTCGCAGAATTCCATCACGGCATTCCCTGCGAACGCTGGCTCCGCGCTCTGGTCAACCGGATTGATCCGATCCTGTTCGGGCGCTGCTTTGAGAGCTGGGTGGCAGCGCTGTGGCCGGGCCGGCACGAGTTTATCGCCATCGACGGCAAGACGTCGCGGCGCACCCACGATAACCGCAAGGGGCTCAAAGCCTTACACACGCTCAGCGCCTACGCGACCTCGGCGCGGCTGACCCTGGCGCAACTGAGCGTGCCAGAAAAGACCAATGAGATCACCGCCATCCCGGATCTGCTCGATCACCTCGCGGAGACCAAGCAGCTCGAAGGCGCGCTCGTCAGCATCGACGCCATGGGCTGCCAAGTCGAGATCGCCGACAAGATCGTCGCCCACAAGGCCGATTACCTGCTCG
Organism: Solirubrobacteraceae bacterium; assembly: GCA_049278415.1. Classification (GTDB taxonomy): domain Bacteria; phylum Actinomycetota; class Thermoleophilia; order Solirubrobacterales; family Solirubrobacteraceae; genus Palsa-744. The sequence continues at coordinate 757 of JBAPMC010000011.1, read as the reverse complement.
CCCTCAAGGGCAACCAACCCACGCTCGAAACCGATGTCGAGGACTATTTCCGCACCGCGCCCGCCGAGCAACTCGTCAGCAAGACCACCGTCGAGAAGGGACATGGCCGCATCGAGAGCCGTACCTACACAGCCTCCAGCGAGGTCGACTGGATTGCATCCGAAAGAAGCTATCCGGGCCAGCCGGGCTTCAACACCATCAAGACCATCGTCAAAATCCACGCCCGCGTCGAATACGCCGATCGCTGCAGCTTCGACACCCGCTACTATATCTCGTCCGCGCCGCGCGATATCGAACGCCTCGCCAAGGGGGCTCGCGGCCATTGGGGTGTCGAGAGCATGCATTGGCTGCTCGATGTCGAATTCAAGGACGATCAGTCGCGCTACCGCACCGGCCACGGCGCGAAAAACATGGCGGTGGTCCGCCGCTTCGCTCTCGGCCTGGTACGTGCAAACAAACGCAAAGGCAGTGTCAAATCTTGCCGTAAAGCCGCCAGCTGGAACCCGGACTTCCTGCTCGAAATCCTCCAGCTCAAATGACCGTTAACCTGGATTCCGAACCGTGCTGGGATTGTGACGTTGATCCGAACGCTTTTGACGGAGATAGGGCCGATATCAAGACTGCGACGCCGTCTCTATTTTCAGCGTCCGACATAATTTCCTCAAGCGCAGAGGGCTCAGGCACAGCCTCCCCGTCCTCTGCCAAACCTTCCAAGTGAAAGGCAAGGGCTTCGGTGGCCATATCACGAGCTTCGTCC
>JBAPMC010000010.1:0-2843 GCA_049278415.1 Solirubrobacteraceae bacterium | reverse complement strand
GCATCAGGATGGTCATGATCCCTGCGCTCGATGCGCACCACTCGCAGATCGCATGGATTGAGAACAGCTCACGATAGGTCAGATAGGCGGAGAAGCCGAAGCCGGCGACGGTGAAGGCCAGTGTGGCGAGACGGCTCGTCTCGTTTTCGGGGACGAGCAGTGACGCAAGGATCACTACATAGCCGATCAGACCCATGAGGGCCACCGGAACGCCGGCGAGCTTCGAGTAGATCGATGTCTGCACCTTCAGGCAGCTGCCCCCCGCGCTGCATACAGGTGGATGGCCCGAGTAGTGGACGTAAGTCAGATAACTCGCCACTCCAAGCCCGATCGTCGCAAGGACGATCATCACGATTCGAAGCGTGCGCCGGCTCATGACTGGATGAGGGTCAACCCGCTGGGGGCGGGAAACGGTCTAAAGCGTTGCGATTGGGCGTGGCTTGCAAGGGCAGGGGAGAGGCTTGTCTGTGCCATCGCCGACCATCCCTCAGCTCTTCAACAGCTTTTCAATCGCCGATTCGAGGGGGCCTGGGTCCGTGAATGAGGAGTTTTCAAATTTCTGCAGCGTCCCGCCCGTCTTGCCAATCAAGAAGGAGGGCGTCCCCGTGAACCCGTTCTGGTTGGCTGCCTGCGCGTCGCTTATGACCTGATTGGCATAGGCCGGATCATTGCGTGCCGAACTCCAGCTGGAGAGGCTCAAACCGGGTATCTGCGCAGCCAATCCCTGCAGATAGTTTTCGGTGACATAGCCGCTGTCCTCTTCTCCCTGCTCGTGGTAGAAGAGCTCGACGTAGTGCCACATCAGGTTCTGCTTGCCGGCGGCGAGCGCCGCCACCTGCTGGGTCTGGAATGTTTCCCGTTCGCGTGTGGCGGTCTGCATCGAGCGATATTCAATCTTCACCTTGCCGGTGCGCACGTACTTCTTGATCACAGGAGGCAGGGCCCCGAGCGTGAACTGCTTGCAGAACGGGCACTCCAGGTCGCCGAAGTACTGGATCGTGACCGGCGCGTTCGGGTTGCCGAGCGTGATGCCTTTCTGTGGGATGCCCTGCAGGAGCGAGATCACTTCTGTCGCCGCAGCGTTGGCCGCTGCGCTTTTCGGTGCGGGCGCGCTTTTGGAGCCGCCGCTGCCGGTCGCCACGAGGATGATGGCGATGATCACCACAACCACGCCGGCGATCCCCCCAAGCTGGATCAGCCTTTTGCGCTGCGCAGACTGGGCTGCGCTTGCTTCCTCAACCGCCTTGCGTTCTGTGCGCGCCTGCTCGCGGCGCTGCTTGCGGGTCAGGTCCGACTCGGGATCCTCCACTGGGCTCATGAATGCAACTTTTGCACACTTTGCCTCAAGATTGCTTAAGGACTTTTGCCGCAGCCGACGATGAGACCCGTACAACGGCTTGCTCATTGTGGCCATCGCGGCCCTCGCGAGCCTCCAAAGTGCGCGTAGACGCCCCAGTGGAGTCGAGACCCAGCGCTCCTAGGGATAGAGACATCTGCCCAAAGCTTGCACGCCAGTTGTGAGCATCACTTTCTGTCGTCTCGGACGCCACAATGCGTGTGGCGTACCGTTGAGGGTCGCGATGCCCCCGTAGCTCAGCTGGATAGAGCATCGGACTTCTAATCCGAGGGTCGCAGGTTCGAATCCTGCCGGGGGCGCTCTCTACCGCCCGACACAGAACCAACCGAAGCGTCCGGTAGGAATTTGTCGGCATGAAGATAAGTGAGGTCATGCGCCTTCTAGAAGAAGCCGGTTGGGAGCTGTCGCGCACGCGCGGCAGTCACCGCCAGTACAAGCATCCGCAGCGGCCAGGCAAGGTCACGGTGCCCGGGAAGCCGAGCAGTACCTTGCACCCCAAGACACTCGCTAGCATCTTGAGGCAGGCAGGAATGGAGAAGCCATGACTCACCGCTATCTGATCGTTGTCGAGGGTGACGGCTCGACGAACTATTCGGCATACAGTCCGGATGTGCCTGGCGTCGCCGCTGTGGGGGCCACACGCGAGGAGTGCGAACGCGAGATGCGCGAGGCGATCGAGTTCCACATCGAAGGTCTGGCCGAGGACGGCGAACCTGTGCCCGAGGCGCACAGCACGGCCGGTTATGCCGTCGTCCAGGTTGCGTGAAGGTCTCTCGCCCAGCCCGACCGATCTCACCAATCTAAGCCAAAAAGACCTGCAAATGGGCTACTTCTAGTCCGAGGGTCGCAGGTTCGAATCCTGCCGGGGGCGTAAGGGAAATCGGGCTAGGGCATGAGGAAGAGGCGCGCGATGCGGTCGGAGGGGGCCGGTGCGGTTCGCCGGATTCCCCGAGGGCGGCTTAGAGGTGGCTGAGCTTTTGACATGGGCTCTGCGCGATGGGTGTCTTCTCTCAAGTGGCCAGGCGCGGCTGTCGAGAAGGTCGGGAGCGATCAACTCGCTCCACTCGACTAACCCCATCTCTAGGAGCCACATCCGATGACCAGGACATCCGCAAGTCGCTTGAGTACAAGCGAGGCCTTCCGGGCGAGCGCGCCGAAGACCGGCGCCCGGCGCCGATTCGGGACGGCTCGCCATAGCGCCAAGATCGGCGTCGGTGTCCTAAGCGCTGCCATTGCAGTAGGCGCTGTAGCGGCTGGCCCCGCGCTTGCATCCTCTAAAGCCACGGAAACGTTCCCTTCAACCGGAACTGAGCAGTCGTTCACGGTGCCGGCGGGTGTCACGAGCGTGCGAGTGCGTGCGGTTGGCGCAGCGGGCGAAACGGCCTTCGCAGACGGCCCGTTTCAGTCGGGCGCTCCCGGAGGCGCCGGTGCAGTGGCGGCAGGCGCCCTCCCTGTAACACCTGGCGAGGTTCTGTATGTGGAGGTG
>JBAPMC010000009.1:0-6871 GCA_049278415.1 Solirubrobacteraceae bacterium | reverse complement strand
CGCGGGACCGCGGGCACGACAAAACCACCGCGGGCACAAAGCCTGCGGCGGCCGAAAAATTGGCTAGACGAGGGTTTAGACCCTCGGCGCCAGAGAGAGAGAGAGAGAGAGAGACGCGTCAGCGACGCTGACGCGTCCTATTACGTCAGTGCCGTGAGCACACGGACTCTCATGCACGTTATCCCCAAAAGAAACCACGCGAAAAACAACTCCCTCTCAAAAACGACCCGGTCCCTCTCCCAAGGGCCCTGCTTTACCGGTTGGCGTCGACCACAGGAGCCAACCCAAAACCCGACCTTATGTTCACCCAGCGTCCGCGAAGGACACAGGACATGGCTGCTTTATACCCGACCTATCGGCTGTTGTCAAGCCCGGGATGAGAAAAGTTCGCACGGCGGCTCTAGAGACCATGCCTATGTGCAATGCCCGTGTGCGAGTCAGGCGAGCGCGGCGATGTCCTCCACAAACCCCGGATATGACACAGCCGCCGCCTCCATTCCGTGCACCGTGACACCCTCGCGCGATGCCAGCCCCGCCACTGCGCCCAGCATCGCCATACGATGGTCGCCGGCGGCGTCGATCTCGCCACCCTTCAACCCACCCGCATGCGCCCCACGGGGTGAGCCGCGCACGGCGAATCCATCCTCTGTCGCCTCGATCTCGGCGCCAAGGCCGCGCAAGCCCTCCACCACGGTGGCAATCCTGTCCGACTCCTTCAGGCGCAACTCTCTGGCGCCACGTACGACCGTCTCCCCCTCGGCGAAGCAGCCGAGCAGCGCCACGAGCGGCAGCTCGTCGATCGCAAGCGGCACCTCCTCGGGCTCAACGGTTGTACCCTCGAGCGCTCCGTAGGCGACGTCGAGGTCACAGATCGGCTCCTCGGCGATCAGCTCGCCGCTCTCGTCCTCCAGATCACCTAGCACTATGCCGCGCATGCGCTGCAGGATGCGCAGAAAGCCTGTACGGGTCCAGTTGGCGCCGATGTCACGGATCAAGAGACGCGAGCCGGGCACGAGCACACCCGCCGCAATCGCAAACGCCGCCGAGCTCGGGTCGCTCGGCACCACAACGCGGTCGAGCACCAGCTCATCCGCGTTCACCACCGTCACGTGGCGACCATTACGGTGAATGTTCACGCCTGCACGTAACAGCATCCGCTCGGTGTGGTCGCGGCTGCGGGCGGGCTCCCCCACCGTTGTCGCGCCGTCGGCCGCCAGCGCCGCCAGCAAGATGCACGACTTCACCTGGGCGCTTGCCACCGGCAGCTCGTAGGAGATCGAGCGCAAACGCGCGCCGTGGACCGTCAGTGGCGGGAAGCGGTCCTCGCTCGTATCGATGGTGGCGCCCATGAAGCGCAGCGGCTCAGCCACGCGGTCGACCGGGCGACGGCGGATCGACTCGTCGCCGTCGAGCGTGAACGAGCGGCCTTCCTGGGCCGCCAGCCAGCCGGGGAGCAGACGCAAGAGCGTGCCGGCGTTGCCCACGTCGATCGGTCCTGCCGGTACACGCGCCTCGCGCAAGCCGGTGCCGCGCACGATGATCACACCGCTTGCCCCCCGCTTGTGCCCTTCAGGGTGCGATGGGGGGTCGCGCTCATCCACCAGCGCGCCGAGCGCTCGTACCGCCGCGAGCGTTGAGTCCGTATCGGCGGCGTGCAGGTAGTTCTCGATCCGTGTGGGCTCGGAAGCCATCGCGCCGAGCAGGGCGGCGCGATGGGAGATCGACTTGTCGGCAGGAGCCCTCAGCTCGCCGTGCAGCCCGCTCGAGGGCTCGAAGCGCACATCCATCGTGCCTCTACCCTACGAGCCTGGGGCCAAGCCGGCCCGCTGAAGCTGCTTGCGTTCGTCGAGCACGCGATCGTTCCACGCCGCAATCGCCTCGGCGTTGCCGGAGTCAAGCGCGTCACGCACCGCGCTCAGTTCCTCAATCGTCTCATCGAGCGCATCGGCGAGCAGGTCCTGGTTTGACATGTATATGTCCGTCCAGATCGCCGTATTGGCGCCCGCAACCCGCGTCGCATCTCGAAAGCTTGGACCGGCGTCGAGCCTGCCGTCCCCCATAGTCATCTCCTCTGACCCAACAGCCCGAGTCGCTTGCGCCACAAGCACATTCGCAAGCACATGCGGAAGATGCGACACGTTCGCCATCAAACGGTCGTGGTCCTCGGGATCGATCGTCACCGGTTGCGCCCCAAAGCGCTCGATCAAGGCGCGCAGGCGCTCGATCGCCGCCGACGGAGACTCAAGGGTCGACGTCGTGGCCCCCGCGGCACGCGATGAGGCTTTGATCGTCGATGTCAGATACCAAGTGGCCCCCTCGAAGAGGTCCTCACGGGCGTTCTCAACACCGGCCGTCTCCGCCCCGGCGAGCGGATGGCCACCGACGAAGCGCGGATCGGAGATCGCCTGCACGATCTTGCGCTTGGTGGAGCCAACGTCGCTGACGATGCAATCGGCGCTTGCCGCATCGAGCGCCGTGCGTGCAGTGTCCACCGACGCTCCCACAGGGGCCGCCACGAACACCACGTCCGCGTCGGCGACAGCATCGATGATCCGAATCGCAGCCTCGTCGATCGCGCCCAACTCAACGGCGCTTAACAGGGCCCCCGCGCTGGGGTCATAGCCGATCACGCTCGCCCCCACACGACGGCGCAGGGCCAGGCCGATAGAGCCCCCAATCAGCCCAACCCCGAGCACCGCTGCTCTCACGCCGTACTGAACGCCTTTCCCGCGAGCGCGGCCACGCTCTCCACAGCAGCCACGTAGTCGGCGAAATCCTCAGCCAAGAGCGCCTGTGGACCGTCGCAGAGAGCCTCATCGGGGTTCGGGTGCACCTCAACGATGATCCCATCGGCCCCGGCGGCGGCGGCAGCCAAGGACATCGGCCCGACCAGCGAGCGTCGCCCAGCCGCATGGCTTGGATCGACTACGACCGGCAGGTGCGAGAGTTCTTTGAGGACCGGCACCGCCTGCAGGTCGAGCGTAGTACGGTAAGCGTTCTCGAACGTACGGATGCCGCGCTCACACAGCATCACGTTCGGATTGCCTTCCTTCAGCACGTACTCGGCAGCCATCAGCAGCTCGTCAAGCGTCGCCGACAGGCCGCGCTTGAGCAGCACCGGACGGCCCGAGCGGCCGATCTCGGCAAGCAGCGAGAAGTTCTGCATATTGCGTGCCCCCACCTGGATCACATCTGCCACCTCGAGCACCGGCTCCAAGTCACGCGCGGTCATGAGCTCGGTCACAATCGGCAGGCCCGTGCGCTCCTTTGCCTCAGCCAACAAGCGCAAACCCTCCTGACCAAGACCCTGGAAGGCGTAAGGAGAGGTGCGCGGCTTGTACGCGCCGCCACGCAGCATCGCCACGCCCGCATCCTTGACGACATCGGCGGTCTCGAGCAGCTGCTCGCGCGATTCCACCGTGCACGGTCCGGCGATCAGCGCGAAGTGCTCGCCGCCGATCTTGCGCCCGTCGATGTCAAGCACGGTGCGCTCACCGTGGCGTATCTGCGTAGAGGCAAGCTTGTAGGGCTTGAGGATCGGCACCACACGATCGACGCCTGGCTGGCCCTCCAGCCCCAGGCTCTCGATGTTGACGTCCTGCTCGACGTCGCCGATCGCCCCAATCACCGTCAATCGGGCTCCCTTGATCGGGTGGGCGAGCGCGCCTGCGCCCTGGATCTTCTCAATTACCGCGTCGATCTCCTGATCGGTTGCGGCCTCCTTCATGACGATCATCATCTGCTCATCCTTTCAAGTACGGGCTGGTTTTGTGTGGAGGTCTCTCCCTCCGGTGCAACTCCCGTGAGAACCCCGCTCGCGTGCGAGTCGAGATAGGCGTGTGGGCCGGTGGGGCCGATCTAAACGGCGCTCGGTCCGACGAAGGACCACGATGCGGCCTGACGGCCTCCGCTCACGAACGGAGGCACGGCCGGAGCGCCTAGCTAAATCGCCAGGCGCAGCGAAACGACTGATACGACGCGCGAGCACACGCGGATGCGGGTGCAGCTGAGAATGTCGAGGCAGTCATCTTCATGATCGTCTAACTGGTTTGTAGCAGACGAACAGTCCGCGGTCGAGCGTCGCCAGGCAATTATCTCGAACTTCTCACAGAACTTCACCAAGCGCGTCGAGGAAGATCTCGTTCTCCTCAGAGGCGCCATAGGTGACACGTAGCGCACCCGGCTTGCCAAGCGCGCCGCCGCCGCGCACCAGCACGCCGCGCTCGGCGAGACCGCGCATCACCTCAGCCTCCCGCGCCGCCGCTAGCTCGGGATCATCCTCGCCAAGCGAGAACCAGCAGAAGTTCGCCTGCGACTCGGCCGGCTCGATCCCCAGGGCCCGCAAGCGCTCATCGACCGAGATGCGCTCAGCGATCGTGCGCGTAACACGGTCTGTCACCGCATCCTGGTGGGACAGCGCCTCCACAGCAGCGGTCTGGGCGACCGCGTTGCAGTAGAACGGCTGGCGAACCTGATCGACCGCGCGGGGCATGTCCTCCGAGCCGCACAGGGCGAAGCCCACACGCAGTCCGCAAAGCCCGTAGACCTTCGAGAAGGTACGCAGCAGCACGAGATTTGGGTGGGCGCCCAGTAGATCGATCGAGGCGTCGGGGTCTTCGAGCAGATTGAACTCGCAGTAGGCCTCATCCACGATCACGCACACGTGGCGCGGGACCTCGGCGATGAAGTCGGCGATGCTCGCGAGCGGCAGCGCCGTGCTCGTGGGATTGTTTGGGTTGCACACGATCACAAGGCGGGTGGCGGCGGTTATCTCGCGCAGCATTCCCTGCAGGTCATGACGCTCGCACACGTCGAGCGGGACGGTGACGGCGCGCGCGCCGGACGCCGCGCTCAGGTGCGGATAGACCGAGAACGACGGCCAGGCATATACGAGCTCGGCGCCGGGCTCAAGCAACGCCTCGCCTGCCGCCAGCAGGATGTCGCACGAGCCGTTGCCGATCGCGATCCGCGAGGCGGGTACGCCGTAGCGCTCTGAGAGACGCTCGCGCAGCAGCGCGTTGGTCGGGTCTGGATAGCGATTGAGGGTGGGAAGCGCTCCCTGGATCGCCTCAATCACCGCCGGCAGCGGCGGCCACGGCGACTCGTTGGAGGCGAGCCGCACCCTCGGCGCGCGCTGGGCGTAGCCACCCGCCGCCGGATAAGAGGGAATGCGCGCGATGCGCTCTGAGAACTCGAGTGCCATGGTCGGCCTATTGTGGCGGACAGCCCACCGTCAAGCTCCGTCGCTGCTCTATTGAGCCGCCATCAGGTCGGCCCGCAACGTAGCCGCCTCGCCCAGATAGACGTGCCTTGCCTCGTGGTCCTCCTGCGCGTAGTAGTGAAACAGAACGCGGATCACCCGTTGTAAGGAGCCGGGCACCGGTATCTCTCGCGCGCACAGCAGCGGGACGCGCTCGAACCCGAGAGCGCGCGCAGCTACCGCCGGGAACTCGGCGGTGAGATCGTCGGTGACGGTGAAGATGCAACTCACCACGCGCTCTGGCTCAAGCGCGTTGCGCTCCATGATCTGCTCTATCAGCTCGGTTGTGGCGCTCAGAATCTCCTGCGCGTCATCCCGGGGGACGGAGATCGCGCCCCGCAGGGCGTACAGGCGTTGGGGCATCGCGGCGATTCTGTCAGAGCCAGCGCACAGACTCCTCAGCCGACGCCGCAAACGCCGCATTCCCCAGCACCGCCGCCACGCTCATGACGCATGCCCGGAGAGGCCATGCAGCAGCTCTATCTCGGCATCGGCGAGCCGCCGGTGAGCGCCCGGCTGAAGCTCGCCGAGCTTCAATGGCCCGAATGCGACCCGCTTGAGCTCCCGGACCGGGTGCCCCACCACCTCGCACATGCGCCGTATCTGACGGTTGCGACCTTCGTGGATTGTCAGCTCGAGCACGCCACGCCCGGCGCGCCGCACGCGGGCGGGAGCCGTCATTCCATCCTCCAGGCGCACGCCTTCGCGCAGCTTGCGCAGCGCCCCTTCCCCCACCGGCCCGCCACCCACACGAGCGCGGTAGGTCTTTGGCACCTGGAAGCTCGGGTGCGTGAGGCGGTGTGCAAGCGCGCCGTCGTTGGTGAGCAGGATCAAACCGGTCGAGTCTGCGTCAAGGCGCCCCACCGGATACAGGCGCAACGGCTCATCTGCGATCAGCGAGACAACCGTCGGGCGGTCGTGTGTGTCCTGCGCGGTGCTGAGCACCCCCAGCGGCTTGTTGAGCGCATAGACAGCTCGTCGCTCAGGCCCTTCGAGCACGCGCCCGTCAACCGCGACAACGATCCGCGCATCGACGTCAAGCGCCGGATCAAGCACGATCTCCCCCGCGACGGTCACGCGCCCGTCGGCGATGACCAACTCCGCCGCACGGCGCGAGGCGACCCCCGCGTGGGCCAAGTACTTGGCTAGGCGCATAGGCTGACAAGGGGACACATATCCGCCAACCATAAGATGGACGGGAGCGGCGTGCCGACCACACGGCGCGGCTCGTCGGTGGAACGCCCTCCCCTCCCCATCCAGATCCGCCTCCATGGACCTCGAACTCCTCGATCAGACACTAGCCAACGCAGGCCAGCCCCCATTCCGCGCCCGTCAGGTGTGGGAGTGGGCGGCGAAGGGCGCCGGCGGCTATGAGCAGATGACAAACCTGCCAGGCCCCCTGCGCGAGTGGCTGGAGGGGACCGTGCCGTTCTCGAGCCTCGAGCTGCAGGAGCAGCGCAGCGCAAGCGACGGCACCGTCAAGGCTCTGTTCGCCACCGGCGACGGACGGCCCTTGGAGGCCGTGCTGATGCGCTATCGCGATAGCCGACACTCGATCTGCGTGTCCTCTCAGTCCGGCTGTCCGCTGACCTGCAGCTTCTGCGCCACCGG
>JBAPMC010000008.1:0-3995 GCA_049278415.1 Solirubrobacteraceae bacterium | reverse complement strand
GACGGTCACTTCGCCGTTTCAGGCATCTAACTGTCAAGCGCTTGCGTTCAAACCTGGGTTCAAGGTCTCAACGTCAGGCAAAACATCGCGCAAAAGCGGAGCGAGCCTGAAAGTGAAGCTCACCTATCCCGCTGGCGCGCAAGCGAACATCTCCAAAGTCAAGGTAGACCTACCAAAGCAACTACCCTCACGCCTAACGACACTGCAGAAGGCGTGCACGAACTCACAGTTCGAAGCGAACCCAGCGGGGTGTCCTGCGGCTTCGATCATCGGACACGCCAGAGCGATAACGCCCCTGATCCCTGTGCCGCTAGAAGGTCCTGCTTATTTCGTGTCTCATGGTGGTGAAGCGTTCCCGAGCCTGATTATGGTGCTGCAGGGCTATGGAGTCACGATCGACCTCGTCGGCACCACCTTCATCAACAAAGCGGGGATCACGAGCAGCACCTTCAAGACTGTTCCAGACCAGCCCGTAGGCAGCTTCGAACTGACATTGCCTCAAGGCAAATACTCAGCCCTGGCAGCTACCGGCAACCTGTGCAAGGCGAAACTCAACATGCCAACCGAGTTCGACGCGCAAAACGGTGCGGTGATCCACCAAACCACAAAAATCAGCGTCACAGGCTGTCCAAAGGCAAAGAAGGCGAAGGCAAAGAAGAAGTCCACGAAGCACGGTGGGAAGAGGAAATGACCTTGTGGATTGCTGCCCGGCCTCTGAGTGGGCAATGAGCATGGAGCCTCATACACGGCCGGTTCGGTCTGTTGCACGCGAGGCCGGTCATGTGCAGGAGATGCAACGCAGGCGGCTGCTGTTGGCGATGCAGGAACTGGCGGGTGAGGTCGGTCTTGCGGGCGCGACGGTGGGGCAGGTGTGCAAGCGCTCGCGCATGTCGCGCCGCACTTTCTACGAATTGTTCGACAGTCGCGACGATTGCTTCCTGGCTGCGTTTGAGCAGGCGCTGGAGCAGATCGGCCGGCGCGTGCTCCCCGTATGTGAGCAGGGCGGCCGTTGGCGTGATCGCGTTCGCGCCGGTCTCGAGGCTCTGCTGAGAGTGTTCGACGAGCAGCCGCAGCTCGCGCGGCTATGTGTGGTTGAGACGCTCACGGGTGGCCCGGTGGTCTTGGCGCGAAGGCGTGAGATCCTCGACGCGCTGGCGGTTGTAGTCGAGGAGGGACGCGGCGAAGCTCGTGCTGGAAGCGGACCGCCGCCGTTGACGGCGGAGAGCACGGTGGGCGGGGCGCTCGCTGTGATCCACGCGCGCCTGCTCGACCCGGATACCGGCTCGCTGACACGGCTCGTCCCTGCGCTGACCGGCATGATCGTTTTCCCATATCTCGGCTCGGCGGCGTCGCAACGGGAGCTGGAGCGCCCCGGTCCGGTCGAGCCGGTAGGCACGAAGCGCAGATCTGGTGGGGAGGATTGCGGGCCTGCGAGCGCCGACCCATTCCGCGACTTGTCGCTTCGCTTCACGTATCGCACCGCACGTGTGCTCTCTACGATTGCGGCGCAGCCAGGTGCGAGCAACAGGCAGGTCGGGGAGAGCGCGGGCATGACAGACCAGGGCCAGATCTCAAAGCTGCTCAAGCGTCTGGAGCTGGCAGGCCTGGTAAAGAATGGTGGAGCGGGCAGGGAAAGCGGAGAGCCCAACGCCTGGCAGCTCACAGCGCGCGGCCAGGAGATCGACTCGACGCTCGGGACAGGGAGCGTCAGCTAGTCGTAGGAGCGAGGCTTAGCCGATGGTCAGGGTGTCGGCCTTGACATCCCCCTATTAAAGATATATCGTGAACTTACTTTGATAGATCACGATAGGAGATAGATATGTTCGCTCAGGCGATATATGCAACCCACGAGGGGCGCTGTCTACGCGGCGATTCCCCGTATGACATAAGGGACCACTGGCGCGCTATGACCGGACGCGGAGGAGGGTCGCCAGGGGGTGGGCACCGCCATGGCCATCACGGTGGGCCGGGACCGCGGGACTTCGGCCCTGGCGGACGAGGCGGCTTCGAGGGCTTCCCCTTTGGCGGCCTCGGCCTCGGTCCCGGCGGCGGTGGAGGCCGCTTCGGTCGTCGCGGCCGCAAGGCCCGTCGCGGAGACATCCGCACGGCTGCACTGCTGCTGCTGGCTGAGGAGCCGCGCAATGGCTACCAGATCATGCAGGAGGTGCAGGAGCGCAGCGAAGGGGTGTGGCGTCCCAGCCCAGGCTCGGTCTACCCAGCCCTGCAGCAACTGGAGGACGAGGGCCTGATCCGTGCCGGCGAGGATGACGGTCGTACCGGCAGAGTGTTCGAGTTGACCGATGCCGGCACAGCCCACGTCAAGGAGCGTGACGCCGATGTCCCTGCCCCGTGGGAGCAGATGAGCAGCGACGTCAGCGATCAGGCTTTTGAGCTGGCAGGGATCATGCGCGAGGTGGCCTCTGCGTTTACGCAGGTGATGCGCACCGGCAGCGAGACCCAGATCGGCAAGGCCCGCAATCTGCTTGCGGCGACTCGTCGCGATCTCTACCAGATCCTCGCCGATGGAGATTCTCCGTCCCCGGTAACTGAGGACTAGCGGTTAGTCAAGCACTCGTCGATCATCCGAAAAAGCGCCATCCCCCTTGGGTCCGTAACAGCGACGGCCCCGCGGGGGTGGTCAGTGATCGGGTCAGCGATCGACAGCCTGCATCGCTACGCCGAGAAGCGGGTCCTGAGCGTTGGCCTCCTGCGAGGCTTCGGCGGCCTCGATGCCTTCGCGCAAGCCGTCGGGGTCTTTGAGGAGCTGACGTTCGGTGAAGGGCTGTATCAGTCCGCGCAGCACGATCATCGGGCCCACCCACCGCGGCGCCCACACGCGCGCAGAGCGTCGTTCGATCCCTTGTTCGATCGCATCGATCGCCTTTGACAGTGGCGCGGGGTTGCGCAGGAAGCCGGGGCTGCGGCGATTGATCCTCTGGGTTGACGGCTGGGCAAAGCTTGCCCGCACAAGGTCTGTATCGATGAAGCCGAAGTAGGCACAGCCAACGCGGGCGCCGCTCGGCGCGGTCTCCATGCGTAGCGCGTCGGTGAGCGCCTCAACGCCTGCCTTGGCGGAGGTGTATGGAGCCATCATCGGCGCGTGAGCGATGGCGGCGAGTGAGGAGATGTTGAGCAGGTAGCCCTTACGCTCTGTGATCTGGCCAATGAGGGCGCGGTCGGTGCGCCAAACACCCAGGAAGTTGACGGCGAGCGTGCGCTCAACCTGCTCTACCGGAGCTGTAGCGAGTGGTCCGGTGAAAGCAATCCCGGCGTTGGCGACGCCCACGTCGATCGCGCCGAAGCGCTCAACGGTGGCGCTAACAGCGCGTTGCAATGCGTCGTAGTCGGTGACGTCGGCCTCGAAGGCGACAGCCCGGTCGCCGAGCTGTGCGGCAAGCTCTTCCAGACGCTCGGGCTCAAGGCCCACGAGCGCCACATTTGCGCCCTTGCCGTGCATCCGCCGAGCGGTCTCAGCACCGATGCCGCGGGCGGCGCCGGTGATGAATACGGTGCGCCCGTTTACGTCATAGGGCGGCGAAGGATTACGGCTCATGAAAGCCTCCTGGGCATCGTTCGGGGGTTGGGTGGGCGCTTATGGTGCAGTCGCCGGAACGGGCTGCTTCGGCGCGGTTGGTCGCGGACGCCTTGTCATCGTCCCTGGCCGCAAAGCGTAGTCGGCGGGATTGAAGTGACGCAAACGCCGCCAAAACGGCGACGTGAACAGGGAGGGACGCGTTGGACGCACCGTTGGTGTCGATGTCGATGTCCCCGTTCGAGTGTCACGATCCCTACGCCTCCCTTACAACGCTGGCGCCGTGTGCCGGCACGAGCGTAATGTGGTGGTTGCGTGCCGGCTCGTCGCTCAGCTGCTCGGCGCGCAATGTGGTGCGCTCGAGGATCGTGCGCAGGGCGATACGCATCTCAAAGCTCGCGAATGCGGCTCCGAGACAGCGCCGCCGCCCGCCGCCGAACGGAATCCATGTGTAGGTAGAGCC
>JBAPMC010000007.1:0-11628 GCA_049278415.1 Solirubrobacteraceae bacterium | reverse complement strand
GGCCTGCACTCAGCGCTCAAAGGCCTCGCCAGCCGCTCCCCGGTTCCAGTGGAACTGCTCCAGACACCGGCCGACAGGCTCCCGCCGTCGGTCGAGTCGGCGGTCTACTTCGTCGTCGCCGAGGCCCTCACGAACGCGGCCCGCTACTCGCGCGCGCAAACAGTAACGGTGGGGGTCCTCCGCGACAACGGCCACATCGACGTCGAGGTGAGCGACGACGGCGTCGGGGGCGCCGACGCCGATCAGGGCTCGGGGCTGCGAGGGCTTCAAGATCGGGTCGCGGCGCTCGACGGCCGCCTCGAGCTGACGAGTCCGCACGGGTTGGGCACCATCCTCAGGGCAACGATCCCATGCGCGTGATCGTCGCAGAGGATTCCTTGCTGCTGCGGGAAGGCATGGTGCGGCTGCTCGAGGAGGCCAAGTTCGAGGTAGTCGGTCAGGCCGGGGATGCCGAGGAGCTACTGCGAAAGGCCAGGGCACACAAGCCCGACATCGCAATCATCGACATCCGCATGCCGCCCACCCACACAGACGAGGGGCTGCGTGCGGCGCGCGTGATCCGGGAAGAGATGCCGGACACTGGTGTGCTGGTGCTCTCGCAGTACGTCGAGGAGGACTACGCGCTGGAGCTACTGGGAGACGACGCCGCCGGCGTCGGCTACCTGCTCAAGGACCGCGTCTCGGACCTAGAGCACTTCGCCGATGCGATCAGAAGAGTCGCCGAGGGAGGCTCCGCGCTCGATCCCGAGGTCGTCTCAGAGATGCTAGGTCGCAAACGCACAGACGATCCACTGAACGTGCTGACGGCGCGGGAGCGCGAAGTGCTTGGCCTGATGGCAGAGGGTCGCAGCAATCAGGCAACCGCCGAGATACTCGTGGTCACTGAGCGCGCCGTCGAGAGGCACGTCACGAGTATCTTCGCGAAGCTCAACCTTGCCCCGGCGGCCGAGGATCATCGCCGCGTACGGGCCGTCCTCGTGTTCCTCGGTAGGTAACCCAGTTGCGGCGCGGCAATTCGTGACGCGTCGCATGACTGGTGTACCTGGAGAGCGGCGAGAACTCGCCATGAGCCCACCCCCGGGGCCGTGCTGCGTGGGACCTGGCGCGATCGGCTACGGCACGGTCGTCCTGGTTCGCGTGAGTCGCGACGACTCACGCCGGATGGCGCGTCCGTTTACTGTCGCCTGGCCGCTTTCGAGGGGCTGCCCGGGAAGGCAGGGCAGGCCAGTCTCCTCGCTCGCGCTGAGGAGCGCGGCGGGGAGAGTCTCACCGTTTCGCCTCCTCCGGGGTTTCGGTCCCACGGATGCGACGTTTGCAAGAGTACGTCCAAGAACGCGACGCACTGGTCGACCCGGTCGATGGCCCGGGAAGCGGGCCGGGAAACTCGTCGCCATAGCCTTCGTTGTCGTTGACGTGCAGGCGGTCGCCCATTCACGGCCGAGCGCATCGAAGGACAGGCAACCGGGGAAGTCATACCAGGCGCCGATCCCAGCGGCCGTCTCGTCAGGCAGAGCCGAACTCGTCCCGCCGCGCCGAACCTCGTCCCAGAGCTAGAGCGCCTGGACCGACCAAGAACACGGTCACTTGCAGTGCTTTGTAGTGGCGAGAGGCGGACTCGAACCGCCGACACCTCGATTTTCGAGGCGTACCGGGATACACCCCAAAACCAGCCCATTTACAGGGCTTTTGTGCCGTCCAACACCTCGCCGATACCGTTTTTTTTCGGCGGTTTACCGGGGGTTTTGGACAACGGACGGGGGTCGTTGTCCAAAACTCCAGGCCCATTCTACGCCTTGCGCGGCGGCAGCGAGACTTCACCGTGGGTCGGCGGTCTGGGGGCCGCTGCCGGCGTTCACGACCGCATGACCCCCTTCCCAGCCAAACCCGGTGACAAGCACGAACGGGGCCAGACTTGTTCCGCAGCAGCGCTCGTCTACCCTGCCGGCAGCTGTCGCGCGGTTGGCAGTGCTGTCCGTTCCGACGACTGCTCACCTACGCGCTTTTAGTGTGCGTGCGCGTGGACGCCCTCCAGCGCGTGCGCCGGGACGCGAGCGACCAGCAGCGCGGCGAGTCCTGTGGTGAGCGGCACCGCGCAGACTAGGGCGATACAGCCGACGAGAGTGGCGATGATGGGTTGCGCGATTTCCTGGGTGCTGATCGCGTCGGTCAAGCCGACGCCTGTTGAGTGTGTGATGAGCAGCAGCGGCAGGGACGCCCCGGCGTAGGCCAATACGAGGGTGTGGATGGTCGCTGAGAGGTGGTCGCGTCCGACGTGGAAAGCGGATGTGTAGAGCCCTCGTGGGGTGAGCGTTGGGTCGGTGCGGCGTAGGACCATCACGGCTGAGGCTTGGGTGACGGCGATGTCGGCGAGCACACCGAGCGCGCCGACGATCATGCCGGCGAGGACGATGCCTTGGAGGGAGATGTTGGGGTTGACCGTCGCGAGGTAGGTGGAGAGCTCGTCGGTGCGTCCGTCGATGTGGGCGAAGTGGACGGCGAACAGCGCGAGCAGGCAGGTGAGTAGGAGTGTGGTGCCGATCCCGAGGGCTGCGGCGAGGGTTTGTGGCCCGATTCCGCTTGTGAGGATGAGGGTGATGAACATCACTGCGAGCGCGCACACGAGCGCGACGGGTATCGCTGCCTCTCCGGCGAGGATCGCGGGGACGAGGAACTTGGCGAGCAGCAGCAGCGATAGGCCGACGCCGAGTGCGGCGAGCAGACCACGCAGGCGGATCACGATCAGTGCGAGCAGCAGGAGTGCGATGGCGAGCCATAGGAGCGGGCCGTGTCGGTCGATGTTCACGAACTGCCACGGTTGGTAGCCGGGCGGCGCGGTCTGCCCGTGTGCGAGTGGGACGGGGCTGACAAGGATCGGGGTGCCGGGGGTGATCGCTGGTGCTGTGCTCACGGGACCAACTAGCACCGTCGAGTGGCGTCCGTCCACGGTTATGTCGAGTTCACGGCAGCGTGTGGTGCTAGGGCCGCCGCAGGAGGCAATGAACGATCTCGTGACCGTGGCCTGGGTGGTAGCGCCGAGGCCGTGGACGGTATGACGAGATGCTCCCGAGGGCCAGAGCAGCAGGAGTCCAATGACAGTGACGATCGCAAGGACCGCTACAGCGCCGATAAGCATTCGCCCGGCAGGAGTGCTTGCCAATGACTCCGAGTGGTGCTTTCCCTCTCGCACCCTTGGGGTCTTGCGGTGCTTCTTCTGCGAGCGTCGTTCGCGTCGCTCCTGAGCGCGGCGGTCGTAGTCAGAGAAGTATTCGTCTGGGTCCAGCAGATCCAGATCAGAGGCCATCCTCTGAAGGTTCGATCCGGTGCTTGCGGCTCCTGCCCCTTCCGCGCTTAGGTGGCCTCGGTGTGTGTGCTGTGTGCGACGGACTCGTGGCGTGTTCGCCATGCTGCCCATCCGCGCCCGAGTGTGTAGGAGACTGCGCTGCCGGTGCCTACGAAGAACCCGACTGGGTAGTTGGTTTCGTAGGACGCGGCGATCGCGATCCATACGATGAGCAGCGCGAAGACGACCGAGAGTGCCATCGCTACGGGCGGCCTGTCAGTGAATGAGCGCGCGGCGGCGGGGGCGCCGATCATCAGGCTGAAGATCAGCAGCGTCCCGACGACGGGCACGGTCATCGCGGTCGCCAATGCAAGGATGGTGAGGAACAGCATCTCCATGCGAAAGCGGCTTACGCCGTGTGCTTCTCCGACCTCGGGCAGGATCGAGGACAGCATCAGCGGCCGATAGAGAACAGCGATCGCAAGGATGCACAGCAGACCGAGGATCGCGGTTGGGGCGATGTCATTGCTCGAGATGCCAAGTACCTCTCCGAACAGGAGTGAGTAGACGGCTGGCGCGTACTCTTCGCTGAAGCTGAGGAACAGTGCGCCGAGGCCGAGCATCATCACGAGCGCGAGCGCGGTGGCAACGTCGTGGCGTCCTCTACGGCCGAGCAGCCCAATGCCGAGCGCTCCCGCGAGGGCGAACACACCGAGGCCGAGCAGCGTGCTCACCCCGATCAGGCTCGCGCCGGCCGCGCCAGCGAAGGACCCGTTCGGGATCGCGTGCGCCGCAAACGCAGAACCGCGAAGGACGGTGAAGAATCCGACGACACCCGCGACGACCGCGACGATGCTCGCGACCTCCCAAGCATTGACCATGAACCCCGAGAACATGACCGCTTGCCTCTACCGGCTCTCGGGCACAGCTTGGAGCGTAGGCGACGCCGGGCGTTGATCGTCAGAGTGGCGTCTGTGCCGTCGCGCGGGCAGCCCGGAAAGCAGGTAGAGGACGAACACGAGGGTCACGACGAAGAAGCTCACCGGCCAGCCGTGCCCGACGGGCGGCCATTCGTAGCTGTCATAGGCGAGCACGACTCCCAGCCACATCGCGCCGATCCCCATCCCGGCAGCGGTGAGCATCGCAAGCAGCGGACGCTTG
Organism: Solirubrobacteraceae bacterium; assembly: GCA_049278415.1. Taxonomy (GTDB): domain Bacteria; phylum Actinomycetota; class Thermoleophilia; order Solirubrobacterales; family Solirubrobacteraceae; genus Palsa-744. Next base: position 7,187 of record JBAPMC010000007.1, on the reverse strand, counting down.
GTCAGCCGTAGAGCACTGGCGGCCGGGCCGACGAGCAGCGCAGTCCCGAGGATCGAGCCGATCGTGATCGCCGCCAAAGCCGCTGCCAGCGCAAGCGCGATCAAGTAGAGCACTCCGATAAGGCGCACGGGTATTCCGCGTGCGGCTGCCATTTCGGGGCTCACTGTGGCTAGCAGCAGCGGCCGGTAGAGCATGAGTATCAAGCCGAGCACGAGCAGGCTGAGCAGCAGTATGAGTGGGACGGTCGAGCTTGCTATCGCGAATGCCGAGCCGAACAGGATCGTGACGGTCGCCCCGGTGGTGCTCTGTTCGGTGGTGGTGAGGTAGAGGAATAGCGCGGCGAGTCCGATCGACGCGCCGAGCACGATCCCTGTGGCGAGGTCTCGTCCGCGGGTGCGCTGTATGCCGATCGTCTCCATAGCTGCCGCCGCGAGGAGGTTGCCTACCACGAATCCCCACAACGGGCCGACCCCGATGAGGAACGCTCCCGAGCCGCCGGTGGTGCCGATGTCACCGAATGCCTCGCCTGCGAAGGACTGGCCTCGCATGACAGTGAACACCCCGACTGTCCCAGTCGCGATTGCTACCAGTGTCCCCACGCCGAGCGCGATATGGACCGCTTCGCTCTGAAAGAACCCCGGGGCGAACACAGGCGTCAGGAAATGGCTCACGAGACGATCTCCGTGTCAGGGAAAGCGACCTCGTGCCCAGCCAGGTCTGTGTCCTCGCCCGCCCCGGCGACGATCAGCACGCGGCCGTGGACGTTCAGTACATCGACGTGATGCCCGTAGAGCTTGCTGAGCACATCAGCTCGCACGACCTCATCGGTCGTCCCGCTCGCAGCGCGACCGGCGGCGAGGTAGACGATACGGTCCATCACCCCGAGCAGGGGGTTGATCTCGTGCGCTGAGATCAACACGGCGATCTCCTGCTCGCGTGCGATCTTGGCGAGCAGCGCGACGACCTCGTGAGCGCTGCGCAAATCCAGATTCGCCAACGGCTCGTCCAAAAGCAGCAGACGAGGACGTGCGATCAGTGCGTGCGCGATCAGGATGCGCTGCTGCTCGCCACCGGAGAGCCGCCCGACACGAGTATCGGCGAACCGTCCTGCGTCAACTGCATCAAGCATCTCCTCGACCAGGACATGGCGGGCTCGGGATGGGCGAGGCACCCCGAGGCGGTGGGCGTCAAGGCCGAGGCCCACGAGGTCCCGTGCTCGAAGTGGCAGGTCGGGGTCGAGTAGGAACTTCTGAGGGACGAAACCGACTCGTTGGTGCCCTCGCACGCGGGAGCGTCCTGCAATCAGGACATCTCCCGCGCTCGCGGACTGCAGGCCGAGGATCACGCGGAACAGCGTCGTCTTGCCCGCCCCGTTTGATCCGATCAATCCTGTGAACTCGCCGGGCGCAATGTTGAAGCTCACCCCGTCGAGGATCGTGCGGCCTGACAGCCGCACGTCCACGCCCTGCACCTGGAGGATGTTCTCACTCACCGATGCGCCCGTCCAGCTCACAGTTTTTCGGTCGAGACGTGTTCTGAAACCGCCTTTTCCAGAGCCTTGACCTCGGCCAGCATCCACGACTGGTAGTCATAGCCGGGCGTGGGCATCGTCTCGTACACTCCGACAACCGGGATGCCGGCTGCCTTGGCGTTCTTCACGAACGATTCGGTGAGCGAGTCTGTGACCTGCTGGTTGTGGACGAATATCTTGACCTTGTGAGCGGAGAACAGGCCGTTTTGGAGGCTCACGTTCTGCGGCGCGGGGTCGGTTCCGTTCATGATGTCGGCCTGCATACTGAACGGCGTCAGGTTCTTGATCTGAGCCGCTTCGAGCATGTAGTCGGCGACCGGCTCGGTCGTTGCGACCGTCGTGCCCGGATAGCGTTTGCTGAATTCTTTCAGCGCCGTGTACCACGGCTGGAGCGATGCTTCGAACTTCTTGGCGTTTTCCTGGAAGTACGCCGCATGAGCGGGATCGAGCGCCGAGAGGTCGCTGACCAGTGCCTTGGCCACCGCTGGCATCGTGCTCGGCTTGTACCAGAGGTGCGGGTTGGGAGTCGATTCCGGCAGGCCGAGCAGCTTCTGGACGTTGATCACCTTCCGCGAAGAATCGGGCGAAGCCGACGCAATCTTTTCCATGAAGGTGTCATAGCCCACACCGTTTTCGATCAGCAGCTTCGCACCCGAGACAGCCTGCGCGGTGCTAGCGCTCGCCTCGTAGGTGTGGGGGTCGGTGTTCGGGTTGCTCTCGATCGCCGTGACCTTGACGTATTTGCCGCCGATCTGTTCGAGCACGTTCGCATACTCGTTCTCAGCCGCGACAGCCGCGATCGGAGAGGTCGACCCAGCGCCGCCCACGGACGCCGAAGCAGAGGAGCTTGCGCCGGAGGAGGACGACGAGCTGCTGCCGCAGCCAGCGACCAAGAACACGAACAGCAACAGCATCGCTACAGACACAGCGAGAAGGCGCAGGCGGAGCAGAGGACTTCGTGCGGCGATCTTCATTGGCAACCTCAATCAGATGGTGGACAGCACTCGAACGGCACCCCGACCGGAGCGCGAGCGCTACCATAACATAGTATTGAGTCTGATTCTTATTCTTGACGGTTCATGTCTTGCAGGCCGAGCAATCGCCGCGCAGGATGACCTCGTGCTCATGCGTATCGAATCCCAAGCGGCGGGAGAGCCTGTCGATCGAGCGCTCGAGATCCCCGTCGTCAAAGGGCACGAGACGACCGCAGGAGTCACACAGCAAATGATGATGGTGAGCACCAGCAGGGTCGATCAGCTCGTAGCGGGTCATCGCGTCGCCCAGCTCCAAACGGGCTACCAGCCCGCGATCCTGCAATAGCTCAAGGATGCGATAGATGCTCGCCCGCGCGACACTACGCTTGCTTGCCCGTAGCTGATCTTCGATCTCCAAGACGCTGAGAGCGCAGGACTGCTCAGCCAGCAGGTCGATGATCGCGTTGCGCGCCCCGCCCTTACGATGCCCAGCCTGGCCCAGCACTGCTCGTGCGTGCTCGGCCCACTCCGATGCGGTTGCGGATGACATGAGTCGATTCTAGCGCTCACGAGCAGATAGTAAGACTCCTTCTCGCTATGACGCCAGACCGCGACCCCGGTCAACAGCTAGCCGGGTTCAGGTCCGATCTGCTCGATGAACGCGGCGAGCGCTTCTACCTGGTGTGGGTGGCTGGCTAGGTCCAAGCGCTTGATTGCCCTGAGCATCGGTGCGGGGCTATACCCCTTGATCTGATTGCGGCCGGGGTGTAACAGCGCTTCTCTCAGGAATTGTTCGTCAACGAGCACACGGTGCCCGTCCGTGAGCGCGACGCGGTGTCCGGCGAAGCTCGCAAAGCTCGGGGCGATTCTCCGTCCCGCAGCGGAAAGGTGGCACGCGGAGCAGCCGTAGGAAACGATCAGGCGGGCGCCTTGCTCGATGAGCTCCTGTTGGTGCGTGAAGGGTTCGGAGACATATGAGGGTTCAGTCGAGGCGAGCGACCCTTGGCTACTCACCTGTCCACTGCTGCCACAGCCGGTGAGCGGGAGCAGCATCGCGGTCGCGAGCAAGACTCCCGCGCCGTGCCGTGAGCAGACCACCGGCCGCTTGCTTCGCATAGGGCTCAGCATGGGCTCGCTATCTGAGTGAGTCGATGAACGCGACGAGCGCCCGGACATCGGCCGGTTTGTTCTTTAGGCCGAACGTTTCGATTGCCTGAGCCATCACGTCGGCGGGGTATCCCCGAACGGTCAATGCGTTGGGTTCGGTGATGTGCTTGGTGAGGTAGGCGTCATCGGCCGTGATTGTCCTGCCGTTGCTCAGCTTGACTTGGCTGCCGGCAAGCCCCTTCCATGATGGTCCGGTCAGGCGTGTGCCGCTCAGTGAATGACAGCCTGCGCAGCCGTCCGTCTGGTAAAGCGCTCTACCGCGCGCCACGAGCGAGCCACCTGTACGTGCGGTGGCTGGGGTGCTGCTCGGCGCTTGGTGGGTGGTGCTGCCGCACCCGCTGGTGGGTAGTGAGAGCCCTGCGTTAGCGAGCAGCAGCATGATCCCGACTCGTAGCGGCCGTTGGCCGCCGGGTCGCGTCGCTGTCGGGTGTGCGTTGGAGAGCGTGGTGTTTGTGGTCATTGGAGTAGCGTCCTGAAGTCGTAGGCGAGGTCGTTTGGTGAGACGGGTGCTCCGGCGTTTATCTCTGCTTGGCGTTGGCCTTGGCGGTTGACGAGCCATATCGCGGCGGTGTGCGAGCTGTTCGGGTCGCCGGGTATCTGTGGTGCGACGAAGTAGGCATCCCATGTGGGCTTGAGTCGTTGTTCGCTGCCGATGAGGTAGTGGAAGTTGGTCGGCTCGCGGTGGATTTTCAGCCATTCGCGCACGGCTGCCCTTGTGTCCCCGTGTGGGTCCACGGAGACGGCGACGACGCCTACCTTGTGGCTGGCGGGTCCGAGCTGCGCGAGAGCGGTCTGTAGCTCCTCGCCGATCAGTGGGCACACGTCGGGACAGGAGGTGTAGAGGAACGTGATCGCGTAGGGCTTCCCAAGCAGACTGCGGGTGTCAAAGACGCCTCCTCGGGCGTCCGCGAGCCGTATCTCCGGTGCCGGCGAATCGGTCAGCCCGGCGGGCAGGACCGTCGCGTCGCGCAGGCCAGGAGCGTGCTTGAGGGACGGCTGAGATTTTTGTGAGAGGGCGAGGACGGCGGAGATTGCCAGGGTGAGGAGTGCGATCAGCGTGAGCACGAGCGGGTTTGGACGGTACTGGTTCATGTGCCGACCGCCGATAGCAACCAGAGGCCGAAGCTCGTGAAAGCGACCATTACCGCGAGCATCCAATACTGCGAGCGAACGGCATCCTCGACGTTGCTGTAGGTAGCGAGTGCCTTGTCGTGTGCGAGCGCGAGTCCGCCGACGTGGCCGGCGAGCAGGGCGGCTACCTGGACGTACCAGATCGCTGCGTAGGAGATGATCTTGTAGTTGATCTGCGAGCCCGCGGTGCCGAGGAGGTTTGCGCCGTTGCCGAGCGGGTCTGAGATGAGGTAGGCCATCGCCTGTCCCTGCCAGATCACAAACGAGAAATAGTGCGCAAGGACGTAGGCAAACCCGATCGGTACGAGCGTGTGAGCGAAGCCACGGGTCAGCCACTCCGTGCTGTACCGGGTACTGACAGTACGGAGACCGCTTATACCGAGGCGGTAGATGCCAGCGACGAGCGCGATGCACGACAGAAGTCCGAATGTGAATACAAGCTCGATCGCCGGGTTCTGGTGCATCCCGAGGTTCCCGAGGGCTTCCACGAGAGTCCCGGCGAGTTCCTTCCAGTAGCCCCCATTGCTGAGCCCGTCGAACGTGGTAGTCCCGATGATTGTGCAGATCAGCGCGACGGTCCCTGGCTGCATCTGAAGGTTGGTGATCCCGCTCAAAGGCCGGCGCAGATACACGGCGCCCTCGCGGTACTCGACAGCGGACAGGCGCGACAGGAGGTTGAAGTAGACAGCGAACCCGTCTGCGCGCGATCCCCACTCCTCGATCCCGAACAGCATCATCCCCACGAGCATCACTACGAAGTAGCCCGCCGAGAGCGCGGCGAGCGTCGAAGGAACGTCACGGTAGAGGTAGACCAGCTCAAGCCACCCGAAACCGACCAGGCCAGCAACGGCGGGCCACACCCCAAGCCGGGAGGGGTAGCGCAGGGCCGGTCGAGCAAACGCGCTGGGGGCGATCCGTCGTCCAGCCCAACACAGGAGACGAGCAGACGATCGCCACGGGCTGAACACACGGAAAATGTCGCCGAACAGCACACTCAACAGCGGGAGACCGACCCAGAAGACGACGTAGATGAACGTGACCGAGAAGTTCGCGTTCGCTATCTGCGCACCCGCGAAGCCGCTGTAGAGCACCAGCGCGAACAGCGCCACCCCGACCACGTTCAGCAGCGGCTCAAGACGCACCGGCAGAGCAAAGACACGCCGTGATCGCTGCTGCTGTAGCTGCGGTGTCCTCCACAGTGAGGAGAGAGCGACGAACGAGACGACGAGCACGATCGCCGCTGCCCAACTGAACAGCCACACCGGGATCGGCAGGTCGGCCTTCCCGACGATCCCATGCGCCAACGCGGCCTGCGGGAAAAGGGCGCTGGCGCTCAATAGAACCGCTGCGCTCAGCCAACAGCGCGCGAGCCATCTCATTTTGCGGGATGAGGACCCGCACCCACTCAACCCGCGAGCGTACGGGGTCTGTGGGTGCGGGATCGACATTCCGGTTAGAGAGGGCTTGCGGGTCTACGCGGTGCTCTTGCGACGCGAGGCCGCAAGCGCGCCGAGACCCACAATCAGGCCGAGCGCGCCGAGGATCAGCGCGGTGATGCCAAGGCCCTTGCTCGCGCCGCTACTCGCTGACTTCACGACAGCAGGTGCCGGTGCGGACGTGGATGAGCTTCCTGGCGTTTGTCCCGCTGTCGGGCCTGCCTCGTCGCCGGCGATGTCTTGGATCACGCCGCCCTTGGCCGTGACGTTGATCCGCGGTGAGGGATGTTCGGCTTCAAGCGACGGTGATATCCAGTGGACGACCTGTCCGTTGCTGTAGGTCTGGACGGTCCTGAATTCAAGGGCCTTGCCGGTCGCGTTATCAGGGATCGCCAGTGAGAGCGGGAACTGGATGAACTGGCCGTTGTTGACCTTCCCGAGCGGGCCGGTCCACGTCCACACGATCTGGGAGACCTCTGTGTCGATCGTTTCGCCGTCTTCTTTGATCGGGGTCGCCAGCTTCGTTTCGATGACCTTCGTTGACCAGCCGGGGACGTTTTCGTAGTCAACGCCCGTGAAGCCCTGCGGGAACAGCACATCGACCTTCTTGATGTAGGCGCCTTCCTGCTCGCCAGGCACGCGCACGTCGAGCGTCGCAAACGCGCCCGCAGGGATCGTGTTGGGATGCAGACTGATATGTGCCTGCGCGCTTGCAGGGACAAGTAGTGCTCCTGCCGTGAGCAGCAGGGCGAACTTCTTGGATTTCATGCTTGATGTACCTCCTGAGTAAGTGCCTGAAAAGAAACTGGACTAACCAAGACTCAGGGGTGGTGCGCGCCCTGCGAGCGCCGACGCAAGCAAGCTGCCGCCCCGAGGCATGTGCGCCAAGGCGAGGCGGGGCACCGTGAACGTCGGGGTGCCGTGCCGTCGCTCGGTGCGGCGCGAGAG
>JBAPMC010000006.1:0-2310 GCA_049278415.1 Solirubrobacteraceae bacterium | reverse complement strand
ACTTAGGGGTCAGTGGTTCACATATCAAGATGATGTTGGCATTGGCTCACTTGGGGGAGTAGATTCTTTGGCGTGGCTGGTGATGCTCCGAAGAAGGCGCCTTGGGATCAGAGGCTTGTTGAGCGTTGGGCCCGGGAATCGTGGGAGGCCGCGAACGATCCCACGAGACGCCGCCGGAACCCTTCGTTTTGGGCGCAGGTCAGGTCGCCGTATTACTGGTTCGGGGTTCTTGCATTCGGCGCAGCCGTTTTGATCTGGCTCACCGCGAATCACGGATGGCCGCGCGTGATCGCCGCGGTTCTGTATGTACTCGGGCTGATCGCGAATGCGCTCGCTCGCCGAGACGCTCGTGCTGCTGGCTTGCGTACCGTGACTACTGACGAGAAATGATCGTCTCCGCGCCCTTTGCTCGCTAGATAGCGAGATCCGTAGTTTGCGGAGAAGGGAACAGGGGCCGTTGCGCCGGTCGCGGTCGTGGCCCTGTCTAGCGCGGGTTGAATGTGCCCATCGATTAGAATCTAGCGCTCGTGATCAGGTCAAACACGGACGGGGGACACATGGACTTCTCGGGTCGTATTCGGATCGTCTACGGGCTTGAGGGCCAGCTGACGGATACGTGGCGGGCCGCGTGGCGGGACTACGAATGGGACGCGGATGATGAGTGGAGACCTGGCTTGCGCCCGCAGCTCTGTGTTACCGAGCGGGGTCCGGAGGTTTGGTTTGACTGGGAAGACGGTTGCCTCGAAGATGATTTGTCCGCCATCGCTACAGCGGTCGAGGCTTGCAGTCATGGCCTACGTAATGTTGATGAAGTAGAGGAACTTCGCCGACAAGCAGACTAAGGTCAGCCCACCGTCGGCCCGGACCTAAACCGGTGAGCCGGCCGTTTCGACCGGAGCCAGTACCCGGTTCCCGGAGTAAGCTTCCCGGTCCACGGCAACTGACAGGCGGGAAGTTGCTTCTATGTCAAGCGATTCGCTGAAATTGCGCGTTAGTGGCGCTCGCGGTCTGCGGGCCGTCCGCGGAACCACGCGAACCAGTGCGGGAGTGTCTGACGCATATCCAGCGTCGAGAGCAGCACGCTGAGGAGTATCCACGTAGCAATCCAGATTGGGGCGGCCGGGTGCAAAGCGGCGACGAGCAACGCGGTGAGTACGCCAGCCGCGGCGAGCCCGCGGAAGCCTACCCAGCCTATGACCTGGACGATCTGACTGGGCGGAACTTTTGGTCGCCGGCGGGGTGTTTCCACGGGTTCAACCTAACGCGTTAGTTCGTCCACGGTTTGACCGTGGCTTCCGTCGCGACAGGCACCCATGACCGCCCTATGGCGAGCAACGCACGGGCGCCATTCCGGGGATCGCCGACGAGATGTGTCTCGGTGCCGGTGGGCGAAGCAGTAGTCGGTGGTAGCGGCGTGCCAGGTGGCGCTTGAGGCATCTGAGGGCATCGATCCGGCTCTTGCCTTCGCGGCTTCCTTGCGCTGCATGTATTCACGGGTGGCGGGGTCGCGGCGTCCTCGGGTGATCGCGATGACGTGCAGCGCCCTGTTAATTTGTCGGTTGCCGCCGCGATCGAGGCGATGCCGGTCTTTGCGCCCTGGATAGTCCAGCTTGCGTGACGGGATCGATGCCTCCCATCAGCTTCGGGGCGACACGCACTACACGCTCACCGGCAGCCAGGAGTGCTTGCTCGAGATGGTGGGAGAAGTCCCGACAATCCTCGATCGCCCACACGATCTCCCCGTCGAGCTCGTGCGCCCACGCAACGCTTCCAGGTATCCAGCATCCTTCGCGACGATCTCTCGCTACCGAGCAACTGGCCGGTTCCCGCGTCGACGGCCGCCAACGCATGGGTGCTCTTGTGGGTGTCCGCCCCGATCACAATCATCCGTCACGCTCTTTCAATCGATCTTCTCGTTTGACTGGACCCTCAGCGGACAGGCCTCACCTTGGGGCGGTACGCGACCGCCAAGCTCCTATCAGGTCACGCCAACAGGTCCCGGATGGTGGTGGACGACACAACGAGCGATAGTCAGACCAAGAGCATTCGGTCGACAGACAGACTATGAGTCAGTCCGCCACCAGCCCGAGACCCAACCCGGCAAGCCGGACAGCACCACAAAACAGCATCTTCCTGCCAGTAGCACCACCCTGGCCAGCCAGTCGTTGCGACCGGAACCAGCACCCGGCCACCACAGGCTGGCAGGAAAGCACAGACTAGATGCACTGTGATGCTTTCGCACAGCAATCGCTGTGGCTGGTGAGGTGCCAGTTGCGGTGATCGCGTTGGTGTAGGCGTTCCTTTTTGGGG
>JBAPMC010000005.1:0-3289 GCA_049278415.1 Solirubrobacteraceae bacterium | reverse complement strand
GGGCATCCGGCCGGATACCAATCTCGAGGCGCTCTCCCAGCTCAAACCGGCATTCAAGCCCGACGGCAAGATCACGGCGGGCAACAGCTCGCAGATCTCCGACGGTGCATCCGCGGTGCTGCTCATGTCCGCTGAGAAGGCCAAGTCGCTCGGGCTGAAGGCGCGCGCGCGCATCGTCGACCAGACAACTGTCGGCTGCGACCCGGTGAAGATGCTCGAAGGACCGATCCCCGCCACACGCAAGATCCTCGAGCGCAACAGCATGCAGATCGGCGATATCGACCTGATCGAGATCAATGAGGCATTTGCTCCGGTCGTGGCAGCCTGGAAGCGCGAGCTCAACCCCGATATGGACCGCGTCAACGTCAACGGCGGGGCGATGGCGCTCGGTCACCCGCTCGGCTCCACCGGCGCCCGCTTGATCACCACGCTCCTGCACGAGCTCGAGCGCTCCGACAAGGAGATCGGGTTCGTCACGATGTGCTGTGGTGGCGGCCTCGGGACCGGTACGTTGATCCAGCGCGTCTGATCTGATTCATCTGATGCCGGCGGCTTGGCAGGGGCCAGGACGCCAATAGTCACACAGAGAGCCCGGTCTCAGACCGGGCTCTCTGGGCTTGAGTAGCTCATCCCTTGGGGCCTTCGCCGGTCCAGTCAACCGCAACCGGTGGCAGGGACAGCAGGGCCTGCCATGTACTCGCTTCGGTGTGACCGCTGGGCGCAATCCCATGGGCGCTCTGGAACTGCTCAAGGTTGAGCTTGGTCGCGGAGTTGAAGATGCCCGTCGTCGCTTGCGTCGGGATCGCGCTTGCCAGGTGCTCCTGCATCCACAGCACCGGGTCTCCCTTGCTGCCTTCAGACAGTTCCGACCAGGACGGGTTCGGGGTGACGCTCGTCAGTGGAGCAAGCGGTTCGGCGAGCGCCTTCCAGCCGCTCGCCGGCGTCTCTTGGAAGTCCCAAAAGGAAGTCCCGCTGGCCCCGTACAGGGACGCCTCCTCGCGGAAGCGCACTATGTCTGGCGAGGAAGGGCCTTCATAGGTCTGCCCCAACGGGAAGATCGGGCGACCATAAGGGCGGTTTGAGATGAAGGTGTTCGCATAGGTCGTGTCCACCGAGTTGCCAATCGCCTTCCAGTACATCTGTGGAGCATTGAATTGGGCTCCGTTCGGGCCGAGGAACACCGAGTAGGGGAAGGACGTGTGGTAGTAGACGTAGGGGAAGGACGCCAACCCGAGCGGATAGCTCGCTCCAACCCTGGCCCGCAGATCCGCGATATAGGTCTGCGCAGCGCCATAGTGGCCTTCGTACTCGGACTCCGCATCAATCACCAGGCAGTCGGCTCCCGCTGCAACCGCCTGCGCGCCGAGATTCGCCTCGCCTGCAGGGTTGGTGCCGTACACGTACTGCCAGGCGCACACTCTCAATCCGTTGGCGTGCAGCTGTTGCACCAGTTCGGGGCTGAACTGGCTCCAGTAGTTGGAGGACCCATCCGAGCTCTTGACGTACAGCGTGCTCACGCCGGCAGCATGGGCCTGCGCAACGATCAAGGCGAGATTGCCGCCATCGGATTGGCTCACATACCAGATCCACATGCCTTGACCGTCAAACGCGCTTCCCGTTGGCGCTGGCGCCACAGTAGAGGGCGCAGCTGGCGGGGTGGGAGGGTGCAACGCATGGTTGACCACCTGGATCGGCCCATAGGCGTTGGAGTGGCGCCCGTGGCTGAGCATGATCATGATGCGCCCTGAATGGGCGCTGCTCGGAACGTGAACAACGATCCCCAGCGTTGAGCTCGCGAGGTGGGCTGTGGGCGAGTTGCGCGCGATACGCGCACCGTAGCTGTGGGGAAACGCCACCACCATCCCTCTCTGAAGGCCTGCCCCCTTCACGAGAAGCTCACCGTGCACGGACACCTGATGAGGATTGGTGGAGCAGTGGATTGCGGGCACACATGCTCCGCTTGAGATCGTGACGGTGGCCGGCCGCTTTGCAAGGGTCGGCTTCTTGGTCACGGGTTTCGTCGAGCTCCCGCCCGTGGGCTTGCTCGGCTTTGCGGGGGAGCCGGGCGCTGTGCCTCCTCCAGACGGCGCGGTTGCTCCACCGGGGCTTGTCGACGCCGCCGATCGGTGTGGAGTCAGGGCAAGCATCGAGCAGACCACGCAAAGCGTAAGGAGCGTCGTCCCGACAGTCTTCGATCTCGATCGCTTGCGGACTGCTGCTCTTGCCACAACCATCCCTCCTCGGCGCTTGGGCTTGGCGCGCCACCCTGATGCCGTTTGCCCCCACTCAAAGCAACCACGAAGGTCGAGGCTAGCGACGCTGGACGTTAGCGACTCTCGCCCCTCAAACCGCCCGTGGACAGAGAAGTTGCGTCCAGATGGGTTGGGGGCTTGCCGCCGTGCGTCGATATCGGCTAGCCGATTCTCGGCGCATCAACCGGGAGACACCGATTCTGGCGGGGGTTGCGGCGCTTGACACGGGTCGGTCTTTTCCGCTTGACATGCAGGGGTCTTTCCTATAGAACCGTGCGCGGTGTCATGTTCCGATTGGAACAACATGCCGCGTCTGTTGATTGATAAGTAGTAGACAACACGGACGCGGCAGGTCAGATCCAGCTAAGGGTCGTATTGGGCTGAATGACGCTACCGCAGGATCAACCACACTCAGGAGGATTAGGATGACTAGAATGGGCAAACCCCATATGGGGAGGGGCGCCAAGCGTATGGCTCCCCTTCTCGCGATGGCTGCCGTGTCACTTGCTGTACTCGGATTCGCGGCTCCGGCGCTGGCTCTCAAACCGACGGGCGAATACGCCAACTTTGGCGACTGTCCCACAAACAACCCTGAAACCGTTGGGTGCGTCTTTGCACAGAGCAACAGTGGTGAATTCAAGATCGCATCGACAGCCGTCCCACTTACGAAAACGATCACGCTGCAGGGTGGCTTGGTCCTCAACGCGGAAAACACCGGGACGGTCTTCACCGAAGCGAGAGACGGGAACACGCTGTCCAAAACACCTCAGACAGTGCCCGGCGGTCTGCTGAAAGTCATGGCGCCCTCATTCTTGCCGGAAATCATACGCAACATCTTCAACGAATTCATCAACAAAGGCATCACCGGGGTCACGGCAACGACAGAACTCGTTGGGACACCCTCAGTGAGCCTTGGGAACGCCATAGAAGCGAAAGGCATTGCGCTTGTGCTGCCGGTCAGGGTTCATCTTGAAAACCCATTCCTCGGCAACGCCTGCTTCGTTGGCTCCAAAGCACACCCGGTGAATGTCGAATTC
>JBAPMC010000004.1:0-1503 GCA_049278415.1 Solirubrobacteraceae bacterium | reverse complement strand
CGGCCGGTGGTGGCGCAGCTGATACTCGTCGTCGACGACGAGCCGCAGATACTGCGTGCCCTGCGGGTCGTCTTGCGCGATGCCGGCTTTGAGGTGGTGCCTGCGGAAACGGGGGCAGAAGCACTCGACCGCGCGGCCGTGCGCCCGCCCGAGGCGGCGATCGTTGATCTGATGCTTCCCGACCTCGACGGCATCGAGCTGACGCGCCGTCTGCGCGAGTGGAGCGAGATGCCGATCCTCGTGCTCTCGGCGGTGGGCGAGGAGGAGCAGAAGGTACGGGCCCTGGAGGCCGGCGCGGATGACTACATCACCAAGCCGTTTGGCTCACGCGAGCTGGTGGCACGGCTGCAGGCGGCTCTACGTCGCGGTGGACGCAGTGACGAGGAGCCCCATATCGTCGCAGGCGATCTGGAGATCGACCTGGCCGCGCGAGCAGTGGAGCGCGCGGGCGAGCTGGTGCGACTGACCCCGATCGAGTTCGATCTTCTGCGGGTGCTCGCGCGCAACCGGGGGCGCCTGATGACACATCGCGCTTTGCTCAAGGAGGTGTGGGGCCCCGAATACGTCGATGACGTGCAAACCCTGCGCACCCATATCGCCCGCCTGCGCGCCAAGGTCGAGCCGGAGGGGCAGGCGCCGCGCTTTATCGTCACTGATCCGGGCGTGGGCTACCGCTTCTCCGCATAGCTCTCAAAACTCCGTCACAAAATCGTTATGCCTCGCTGGTAAATCGTTATGAGCGTGTGACGTAGGAGCGCTCATAGTGAACGTCATGGACGCCGTATCGGTAGCCATGGCCATCGCGGCCTTCGCCCTCCTCCTGTTGCTGGTCGCGGGAATCGATCGCATATGAGCGCTGCTCTCATCTGTGGTGCTTTGATCGCCCACATGAGTGGGGCCGACGTGTTCGGTCTCGTTGTAACTCTGTTGATAATCGCGTATCTGTTTTATGCCCTAGTTCGCGGAGAGAAGCTGTAGGCGATGACGGTCTCCGGCTGGCTCACGATCGTTCTCTTTGCGGTCTTTCTGACGGCGATCGCCCTCCCGCTCGGGAGCTATATGGCAAAGGTGTACACCGGTAAGCGGGTATTCCTCTCGCCGATACTGGCCGGCCCTGAGCGACTCCTGTATGCAGTCCTGCGCGTAGATCCAAAGCGTGAGCAGGACTGGAAGTCATACGCAAAGAGCCTCCTCATCTTCTCGCTGGCCGGCTGGCTGTTGCTGTACCTGATTCTGCGTACGCAGAACGCCTTTTACGTGCCCCACGCCCTGAACCCCCTCGGGTATCACTCGGCTCCGTGGAATGTCACGTTCAACACCGTCTCCTCGTTCCTGACGAACACCAACTGGCAGTACTACAGCGGCGAGACGACGATGAGCTACCTCAGCCAGATGATTGGCTTGACGGTGCAGAACTGGCTCTCGGCCGGTGTAGGCATTGTGGTGGCGGTTGCCTTGATTCGCGGGATCATCGGGCCGGCGCCACGCCGGAACGGCGTGGCG
>JBAPMC010000003.1:0-1600 GCA_049278415.1 Solirubrobacteraceae bacterium | reverse complement strand
GGCGTATTGGCTAGATCCAGGCGAACGTTTGGTGGTTGCTCATCCATCGAGGTGCGGGGATCCGTGAACGGACCGCCGAGATTGTGATGCTCGCCTTCGTAGCATGCTTGCTCAAAAGACGATATCGGCCGCGCGGGCGCCGACGCTATAGAGCTTCACCGACGTCGCGGGTCAATGCCCGCAGCTGGTCGAGCGAGCGGCGCAGCAGACGTGAGACCTGCATTTGCGAGATGCCGACGCGAGTGGCGATCTCAGTTTGAGTGAGTTCCTCAACGAAGCGCATATGCAGCATTGCCCGCTCACGCGAAGGGATGTGCTCGAGCGCAACAACAAGAGTGGCATCGAGCTCGACGAGCTCGTAGCGCTCGTCTTCCTGTCCCATTGCATCACCGAAGGTCATAGCCTCGTCCTCTGCTCCCGGGCGTGGAGCGTCCAGCGACAGGGCTTCGTAGGCCTGGCCCGCTTGTAGCGCATCGATGACCTGCTCGGCGTCGAGCTCCAAGTACACCGCCAGCTGGTTGACGGTGGGCGCGTGACCGCGTTCGTTAGTGAGGGTCTCCTGCGCGTCGCGAACCTTCAGCGCCCGCTCTTGATCGCCGCGGGGCACGTGAATGGACCAACCGCAATCGCGGAAATAGCGTCGCATCTCCCCGAGAATGGTTGGCACGGCGAAGGAGGGAAACGAGTGACCCCGCTCGGGATCAAAGCGGTCGAGCGCCTTGAGAAGGCCCACCGAGGCGACCTGCAAGAGGTCCTCGAAAGGCTCGGAGGAGCGGTCGTAGCGTCGTGCGAGGCTGCGCGTGAGCGGCATGAATCGTTGCACCAACGTCTCGCGAGCGGTGGGATCTGCGTGCTGCTGCCAGCGCAGGAACAGCTGGCTGAGATCCTCGCCGGTGGCGCGATCGAAGCGTAGACTGGTGATTGTGGGTGTGGCGACTGACACCATCTCAATCTCCTTCATGAGCTCATCGGGTATAGCGACTGGCAGGGTCGCCATCAACCTCTCGCGAAGCCTCTACCCTTATCGGCACGGATATATGCAGCCAATTTGGGAGGACGCTTTGTCGCTTCAGAGAGCATGTTGTGCCGTATCGCGGGTAGGTCGCTAAGGATGCCTCGTTCGCTGTGGAATGGGACCGTTGCGTTTGGGCTGGTGCGCGTGCCGGTGAAGCTGCACTCCGCAACGGAGTCCAAGCGAATCCCCTTGCGTGAGCGTCACGTGACCGACGGCGCGGCGATCGAACATCGACGAATGTGTGCGAAGGAGGAGCGAGAGGTGCCCTACAGCGAGATCGTCAAGGGCTTCGAAGTCAGCTCTGGCTCCTACGTGGTGCTCTCCAAGGAGGAGATCTCAGCTGCGGACGGCTCGGATGCCCATGTCGTCGACATCGAGCATTTCGTGAATAGTGAGGAAATCGACCCCGTTTACTATGAGCGGGCCTACTACCTAAGCCCCGGCAAGCTCGGCGATGAGCCTTACCGCCTGTTGCATGCTGCTTTGAAGCGCTCAGGTCGGGTGGGCATCGGACGCTTCGTATTCCATAACAAAGCCAATCTTGCTGCCGTGCGGGCACTCGAGGACGTGATCGTCCTGCATACC
>JBAPMC010000002.1:0-9212 GCA_049278415.1 Solirubrobacteraceae bacterium | reverse complement strand
GCTCTGGGAGATGGTGAGCGCCGGCCGTGACGTCCTATCGGAGTTCCCCTCAGATCGAGGGTGGGATCTGGATCGGCTGCATGACCCTGATCCCGATCGGGGAGGCACCACCTACGTTCGCGAAGCGGGCTTCCTGCGCGAGGCGGCGGAGTTCGACGCCGGCTTCTTCTCGATCAGCCCCAGGGAGGCGCTGGCGATGAGCCCCCAGCAGCGTTTGCTGTTGGAAGGCGCGTGGGAGGCGATTGAGCACGCGGGCATCGATCCAACTTCGCTAGGTGGCAGCCAGACCGGGGTGTTTGCAGGAGCCTCCTCGGAGGGCTACGGGATTGGGCTGCTCTACGCGCGTGCAGAGGAGGCGGAGGAATACCCCAGCACGGGCCTGTTGGGCAGCGTCCTGTCCGGCCGGGTCTCCTACACGCTGGGACTCGAGGGCCCGGCCGTGACGGTGGACACGGCTTGCTCCTCTTCGCTTGTGGCATTGCACATGGCGTGTGGGTCGCTGCGCTCTGGAGAGTGCTCGCTTGCCCTTGCCGGTGGGGTGTGTGTGATGGCGATACCGAACATGTTCGTCGAGTTCGCCCGTGCGCGGGGGCTCGCTTTCGACGGGCGCTGCAAGTCCTTTGCAGAGGCCGCCGACGGCACGAATTGGAGCGAGGGGGTCGGGGTGCTTGTGCTGGAGCGCCTCTCAGAGGCGCAGCGTCTGGGACACCGTGTGCACGCGGTGGTGCGTGGCAGCGCGGTCAACCAAGATGGCGCGAGCAACGGGCTCACCGCGCCCAACGGTCCTTCGCAGAGCAGGGTTATCAAGCGTGCGCTCGAGAACGCTGGACTGGCGCCCCACGAGGTGGACGCGGTCGAGGGTCACGGCACCGGCACAAGCCTCGGTGATCCGATCGAGGCGCGGGCGCTGCTTGCGAGCTACGGGCAGGATCGTCCGGCGGAGCACCCCTTGTGGCTGGGCTCGATCAAGTCGAACATGGGTCACACCCAGGCCGCCTCAGGAGTGGGGGGTGTGATCAAGATGGTGATGGCGTTGCAGAGCGGCGTGCTGCCGCAGACGCTGCACGTGGATGCGCCCAGCGAGAAGGTGAGCTGGTCTGCGGGCGCAGTGTCGCTGCTGAGAGAGGCGCGGCCATGGCCGGCGGGCGAGCGAGTGCGACGAGCTGGAGTGTCTTCGTTTGGGATCAGCGGCACAAATGGCCATGTGATCCTCGAGGAGGCCCCGGCGCAGGAGATTGCCGTCAGCAAGGCACAGACCGATGCTATTGGCAATGGGGATGCCGATGCGAACGAGCCGCTGCTGGCGGGCGTCATGCCGTGGGTGCTGTCGGGCAAGGGCGAGCTGGCGTTGCAAGAGCAGGCTGGTCGGCTGCTGAGGCGCGTCGAGGAAGATCCGGGCGTAGCGGACGCTGAGATTGGCTTCTCCCTGGCCACGAGCCGCTCCGTGCTCGATCATCGCGCGGTCCTGATTGGCGAGCGACGGAACGATCTGATCCGAGGTCTACGCTCACTCTCACAAGGCGCGATTGACCCCGCATTGGTCGAGGGCGTGGCGTACGGCTCCAACCTGAGTGTTGCGTTTCTGTTCACCGGCCAGGGAGCTCAGCGCGTCGGCATGGGACGCGAGCTGTACGAGCGCGCTCCGGTATTCAGAGAGGCGCTCGACGAGACATGTGGCTATCTGGACGAGTTGCTGGGCTGCTCGTTGCGCGAGGTGATGTTCGGCGAGGATGGGAGTGGGGGACCGGCGCCTGTCGGGGAGCCGGCGGGTGAGGTGATGTTCGGCGAGGATGGGAGCGGCGGACCGGCGCCTGCCGGGGAGCCGGCGGGTGAGGTGGCGACGCCTCAGCTGACGCGGCTGGATGAGACGATGTTCACCCAGACGGGTCTGTTCGCGCTCGAGCTGGCGCTGTTCAGGCTGCTGGAGGGCCTCGGGATACGCCCCGCATACTTGCTGGGCCACTCGATCGGCGAGCTGACCGCGGCGCATGTCGCGGGCGTGCTCGATCTGTCGCAAGCGTGTGAGCTTGTGGCAGCACGGGGAAGGCTGATGGGAGCGCTGCCGCCGGGCGGAGCCATGGTCTCGATTCAAGCCTCAGAGCAGGAGGCTCGTGAGAGCCTTGCTCAGTTTGAAGGGCGAGTTTCGCTGGCAGCGATCAACGGTCCTGCCGCGGTCGTGCTCTCGGGGCACGGGGATGCGGTGCTTGCGCTCGAGGAGCTGTGGCGCTCGCGAGGTCGCAAGACCAAGCTTCTACGTGTCAGTCACGCGTTTCACTCTCCGCTGATGGAGGGCATGTTGGAGGAGTTCGCGATAGTGGCGAACGGCCTGAGCTTTGCGCCCCCGCGGATTCCAATCGTCTCGAACGTTACGGGTGAGCTCGTGGCGGCCGAGCAGATCTGTGATCCCGCGTACTGGGTGCGTCAGGTGCGTGAGCCGGTGCGCTTCTACGACGGGGTTCGCTGGATCACCAGCCGAGGTGTCTCGTGCTTGTTGGAGCTCGGACCGGATGGAGTGCTCACCGCGATGAGCCACGATTGTCTCAGGGACGTGGCGAGCACTGGCGAAGGGCACATAGAGGGGCAGTCACGCGTGCGGGCGGTGTCGGCTTTGCGGGGGGCTCGCCCCGAGGCGCAAACTCTGCTGGTGGCTCTCGCCGAGCTGTGGGTGAACGGTGCGAGCGTGGACTGGGGCAACGCGTTCTACAACGCCGGCGTCGAGCGTGTGGCGCTTCCTACCTACGCCTTTCAACGGCGGCGATATTGGCTGGACAACGAGCTTGGAGCTGGCGCAGATCTTGCGGGCGTCGGCCAGCTCGCCGCCGCGCATCCGCTGTTGAGCGGCGCTGTCGCGCACGCCGAAGACGACAGTTGGCTGTTCAGCGGCCGCATGTCGGTGAGCAGCCAGCCATGGCTCGCAGACCACGTGCTCGCAGGAGTGGTGCTCGTACCCGGCACCACATATGTCGATGTTGCGCTGCACGCCGGCGCAGAGGCCGGCTGCGAGATGCTCGAGGAGCTCATTCTCGAAGCGCCGCTGGTCCTCTCTGAGGGCATGACGGTGCAGCTGCAGATCTCGCTCTCCGCGCCGGAGGAGTCCGGGCGCAGGAATGTGGGCATCTTCACGCGCCCTGACAGTGTCCCGAGTGAGGACTCGTGGGAGGAGAGGACGTGGACCCGCCATGCTCGCGGCGTGCTGGCGCCGGCCGAGGCGCTCGCCGGCGTGTCCACGCAGTTGGAGGAGAAGGCGGCTGACTTCGCCGCCGGAGCTTGGCCTCCACCGGGCGCCGAGCCCGTGCCGATCGAGGACGTGTACGACTATTTCACCAAGCTCGGGTTGAGCTATGGGCCCAGCTTCACGGGTATGCGCGCCGCTTGGCGACGTGACGGTGAGGCATTCGCCGAGGTGACACTGCCCGAGCACGAGTGGGCGCGCGCGCGGTCATTCGATCTCCACCCGGCGCTGCTCGACGCCACCACGCAAGTAGGAGCGATCCATATGCTCGCCGACGGCGCGCCGCAGATCGAGCGGCCCGTGCTGCCGTTCGCATGGACGAGCGTGTCGACATACGCGAAGGGGCTTGCCTCCGTGCGAGTGCGAACAGCGCCTACGCCGGCTGGTGGCATGTCGATCGCGCTCGCCGACGAGCAAGGTCGGCCGGTTGCTGCAGTCGAGTCGTTTGTGCTGCGCGAAGTTCCCGAGGAGCAGTTCGCGGCGATGCGCGCCGGAGGCAGCCAGGATGCCCTTTTCCAGCTCAATTGGGTTGCGGCTGCGCCCGACGCATATGCCCCTGCTTCCCTGTCAAAGCGAAGCTGGGCGGTCCTTGGCGATGATCTGGCCGCCGTCGTGACACACGACACAGGGACAGGGCAGGAAGGTTTGGTGGCGCACGACACGGATGCAGGGCCGGCTGCCGTCGTGGCGCACGACACGGGTGCAGGGCCGGCTGCCGTCGTGGCGAACGACACGGGTGCAGGGCCGGCTGCCGTCGTGACACACGACACAGGTGCAGGACCCGCGCCCTCAGACGACGAGCCGGCTGTGTACGCGAGCCTGGATGCACTGCTCGAAGCGATCGACGAGGGAGCCACTGCGCCTTCTGCGCTGGTCGTGCGCCTGGGCGCCGGCGCCGTCGGCCAAGACAGTGTTGAGATCGCGCAGGAAGCCAACGGGATCGCCGAGCGGGCGTTGGCGCTCCTGCAGACGTGGCTCGCCGATGCGCGACTCTCGAGCTCCCGGCTGGTGATTGCAACAGACGGCGCGATCTCGCTGGGGGAGAGCGATCCTCTGCGCGACCTTGCGGGTGCGGTCATATGGGGCCTCGTGCGCTCCGCCCAAGCCGAGCATCCGGGGCGAGTAGTGCTTGCCGATGTGCACGCAACCTGTGCGGAGGGGCTGCTGGCTGCGACGGCCTGTGTCCTCTCAAGCGACGAGCCTCAAATCGCGTGGCGTGAAGGCAAGCTGCTTGTCGCCCGCCTGGCGCGAGCGGCACAAGCGACGCCGATGAGCAGGCAGGACGACGCGCCGATGAGCAGGCAGGACGATGCGCCGATGGGCAGGCAGGACGACGCGCATGCGACGATCGGTGAACAGGAGGACGTGCTCGCGCACATCGATCGCGATTCTCAAACGCCTGCCGAGATCGGGCTAGCGAGCTCCGGGGAGGCGGGCACCGTCCTCATCACCGGGGGAACAGGCGCCTTGGGCGCCGTTATGGCAAGACACCTGGTGAGCGTCCACGGCGTGCGCAGTCTGCTGCTCACCGGCAGACAGGGAGATCGCTCGCCTGGCGCTCAGCTGCTGCAGGCGGAGCTGGTTGAGATGGGCGCGAAGGTCACTATCGCCGCATGTGACGTATCCGATCGCGATCAGCTCGCGCAGCTGTTGACAACGGTGCCGGAGGAGCATCCGCTCAGCGCGGTCGTGCACGCAGCTGGGGTCTTGGACGATTGCGTTATCGCGTCGCTGACGCAGCAGCGCCTCGATGAGGTATTGGCGCCAAAGGTTGACGGGGCGCTTCACCTGCACGAGCTCACAAAGGGGCTCGATCTCGCCGCGTTCATCCTCTTCTCCTCGAGCGCCGGCACGCTCGGGGGACCCGCCCAAGCCAACTATGCCGCCGCCAATGCGTTTCTGGACGCACTTGCTGTCTACCGGCGTGGCGGCGGTCTCCCTGCCACCTCAATGGCTTGGGGGTTGTGGGTCGGGACCGGGGGTATGGCAGCCGAGCTAAGCACCGCCGATCAAGCGCGGTTGCGACACCACGGCATCGTGGGGCTCTCGGCCGAGCAAGGCGTTCAGCTGTTCGATGCGGCCTATTCGCTTGGTCAGACGGTTGTGATGCCCATCCAGCTTGACGTGTCTGCGCTGCGGGCCCAGGTGCGCAGCGCTGGGATGGTGCCACCGTTGCTGCGTGGACTGATCCGCCTGCCGTCCGTCTCACGGGAGTCGCGGACCAGCCGCGGCTCGCTGGTGCGCCAACTGGCGAGCACGCCACAAGATGATCGCAGGCATGTGGCGCTCGAGACAGTGCGCTCTGAGATCGCTGCAGTGCTCGGTCACAGCTCCTCGGAGGAGGTCGATGCCGAGCGTCCTTTCAACGAGCTTGGCTTCGACTCGCTCACCGCCGTGGAGCTGCGCAACCGCCTGGGAGCCGCCAGCGGAGTGCAATTGCCTGCCACCGTCGTGTTTGACAATCCCACGCCAGCCGCGTTGACGGACTTCCTGATGAGCGAGCTCTTGCCGCGTATCGCTCACAGCGCCGACGAGCAAGGCGTCGCCAGCCAAGCGGATGAGACCGCTGGAGCGACAAGCTCAGCGTCGTTGCGCGATGGGTCAGCCTCCGGAGCTCTTTCGTCCCCAACAGAGCGAATGAGCACGCTCAGCTCGATGCTTGGAGAGGCGCTTGAGCAAGGAGGGGTCAACGAGTTCATGGGCATGCTGATGGGACTCTCGAAGTTCCGCCCGGCGTTCGGCGAGTCATCGACGGCGGATGAGGCTCACAGGCTTGTAAGGCTCGCGCGGCTCTCCGAGGGCTCGGCCCCCACCGAGCTCATCTGCGTTCCCAGCCTGATTGCGTCCTCCGGCTCGCATCAGTACATACGATTTGCAAAGACACTCTCCGGTGCTCGTGACCTGTCGGCGGTATCGGTCCCCGGCTTTCAAGCAGAGCGTCTCCCGGCCACCCTCGACGCGGCGGTGCAGGCGCTCCTGCCAGCAGTCAAGAGCCGTGCCGAGGAGGCGCCGCTTGCCCTCATCGGCTACTCGTCGGGAGGCTGGTTGGCGCATGCCTTGGCGAGCCGTCTGGAGTACGACGGCCAACCGGCGGCTGCGCTCATCCTGATCGACACCTATCCGGCCACGGACGGAAAATTCGCGGGCGTAATGCGCTCGGTTTTGAGCGAAGCGCTGGATAACGACATATTTGGCTTCATGGGCGATGAGCGCCTCACGGCGATGGCTGCCTACATGCGCTTGTTTGCCGGCTGGGAGCCCCAGCAGATCGCGATACCGACACTGCTCGTGAGTGCAAGCGAGCCGATGCCGAGCCTGGCGGACGACGATGAGTGGCGCTCCTCGTGGGCGATGTGCGATCAGGCGATCGAAGTGCCCGGGAATCACTTCACGATGATGGAAGACGGCGCCGGGTCGACCGCTGAGGCGATCGACGCTTGGCTCGAGAGCAGCCTTACCGAGAACGAGAGTGTGGAGGAGATATGTTGACAGCGAGTGGCAAGGCGCCGACGGGAGCCAGCGCCGAGAGCGTGCTTGGCCGCGATGTGCCATCGACGTATTTGGCGGCTCATCTCGCGCGCGAGGACGAGGACATATTCGCCGGCGGGGGCGAGAAGGACGTGCGTCGCTCGCTGCGTGTGGGCGAGGTTCCGATGCCGCAACTAGCTCCCGATGAGGTTCTGATCGCCGTGATGGCAAGCGCAATGAACTACAACACCGTCTGGTCGGCCATGTTCGAGCCGATATCCACCTTTCGATTCCTCGAGCGGTTGGGGCGGGAAGGCAGCTGGTACGCCCACCACGACCTGCCTCATCATGTTGTCGGCTCCGACGCAGCGGGCGTCGTCATGCGCGTGGGCGTCGGTGTCCGAAGGTGGTCGGTTGGCGATCGCGTGGTGGCTCATCCCGCTTGGATCGACGACCAGGACCCGGTCTCTCAAGTCGACGGAATGCTTGGCGAGGGCCAGAAGGCGTGGGGTTTTGAGACGAACTTCGGTGGCCTTGCCGAGTTCGCGGTAGTGAAGGCCAGCCAGCTGCTGCCAAAGCCCGAGCACCTGACTTGGGAGGAGGCTGCTTCCAACACATTGTGCGCGGTGACGGCCTACCGAATGCTCGTAAGCAGACAGGGCGCCGGACTCAAGCAGGGCGACATCGCCCTGATCTGGGGGGCGACCGGGGGATTGGGCGGCTATGCAGTCCAGTTCGTTCGCAACGGTGGCGGGATCGCCATCGGTGTTGTCGGGTCTGAGCGCAAGGCTCAGCTGCTCGAGCGGCTCGGGTGCGACCTCGTGTTGCGCCGCGATCTGCTCGAGCTCGACGGCCTCTCAGAGGTTGAGATGGGCAAGCGTGTCGGCAGGGAGATCCGGCGCCACTTTGGTGAAGATCCGCACATCGTCTTCGACTACGTAGGTCGCGAGACTTTCGGTACGTCCGTCTACCTCGTGCGGCGCGGCGGCACTGTGGTTACGTGCGGATCGAGCACGGGATACCGCCACGAGTACGACAATCGCCGCCTGTGGATGAGCTTGAAGCGAATCGTTGGCAGCCACATCGCCAACTGGCAGGAGTCGTGGGAGGCAAATCGCCTGATTGCACAGGGTCGAATCATCCCCACGCTGTCAAAGGTCTATCGGCTCGAGCAGGTTGCAGAGGCCGCACGCGAAGTGCAGCTGAATCGTCATGTGGGCAAGGTTGGCGTGCTGTGCCTCGCCGAGCGAGAGGGCCTCGGCGTTGAGGATACGCAGCTGAGAGCGTCGATCGGCGAGGATCGCCTGAGGACCTTTCGTGAGTTCGCTTCTGCGTGATTGGCTACTCGCCCTGCCAGACAGGCGGGCGCTTCTCGGCGAACGCGCTCATCCCCTCGTGCAGGTCGCGCGAAGCGAACGACGCCCGCCGCAGCTCGATCAACTCGTCTTCGACGTCTTTTGCGAGCTCACCCTGAGCCCGCAGCAGCGCGGCGATTACACGCTTGTTGCCCAGCTGCGACAGCGGCGCGTTTGCTGCCAGCCCAGAGGCCATCTCGAGCGCCAGTCCCTCCAGGGCCTCGACGGGCGCCACCCGGTTGACGAGTCCCCACTGAAGCGCGGTGCTGGCGTCGATGTGACCGCCGAGCAGGAACAGCTCGCGAGTGCGAGCGGCGCCGATCGTGTCGATGAAACGACGCAGGCCGGTATGCGAGTAAACCAGGCCGAGCTTAGCCGGCGGCATGCTGAGCTTGATCTGCTCGGCTGCAACACGCAGGTCACACGCGAGGGCGAGCTCGAGGCCACCCCCGATCGTGTGTCCCGGCAGCACGGCGAGGGTAGGGAGCGGAAAGGCCTCGAGCGCATCGATGGCCTCGGTGAATGGGTGTGCGACGAGACGCTCCGCCTCTTCCTGGAAGCTGCCGTCGGTGATCCCGCCGATCTCATAGCCCGCCGAGAACATGCCGTGTGCGCCTGTGACGATCACGCATCGCGCCGCCGAGTCCGGCGAGGCCAGCTCGGCAAGCGTCGCGCTGATGGCGTCGAGAATCGGGTGGTCGAGCGCGTTGCGCTTAGCCGGATTGGAGATCGTCAGGCGCGCCACACCCTCGACGGGCTGATCGAAGATCAGCTTGCCGTCGGCCAGCTCACGGGTCGGAAGGCTCGGAGACACGGGCGCACAGGGTAGCTGCGCTGCCGTGTCCGTGCACCCTAGCGAACAGTCGGCGTGGCACAGATGGGGCGTAGCCATGGCTCGCTACCGGGGCGTGGTGCTGCTGAGCTGGATGGTGCTCCTCGTTGTATGCGCCGCGTTGTATCCCACCCTGAGGGGCGCGTTGAGCGCACCTGACTACGGGGTGGACGGCAGTGAGTCCGCGCAGGTTGAACAGCTGCTGCAGACGCCTGCGCTCCACGGCGCGGGCAGCGAGCAGGACGTCATCGTGTTCTACTCGGCGGCGCATCGTGCAAGCGACCCCGCCTATCGCGCCGTCGTCACGCGCAGCTTGCGCGTGGCT
>JBAPMC010000001.1:0-2617 GCA_049278415.1 Solirubrobacteraceae bacterium | reverse complement strand
GACCTCGACGAGCGCTCGGCTCGCAATCTGCTCGAGTACCTGCGCGAGCAACAGGCAGCCACTCATGTGCTCCCGAGCGACCGCACGATCGTGTTGGAGCGCTTTCGCGATGAGATCGGCGACTGGCGGCTGTGCGTGCTCTCGCCATATGGGGGCCGTGTTCACGCCGCTTGGGGGCTTGCCATCTCGGCGCGCATCCGCGAGCGTTTTGGGATCGATGGTGAGGCGCTGTGGTCTGACGATGGGATCGTCGTGCGTCTGCCCGACGTCGATTTCGATGACGCAGAGGGCACGTCCGGCGGCGAGTGGCCGGCTTGCGCTGGTGAGCCGGCCGGTGTTGAGTCCTCCGGTGACACAGGGGTCTGCTCGTATGCCGATCTGGTGGCGCTTGATCCGATGGAGGTTGAAGAGGTGGTTGTTGGCGAGCTCGGTGGCTCGGCGTTGTTCGGGGCTCGCTTTCGCGAGAACGCCGGTCGCGCGCTGCTGATTCCACGCGCCTATCCGGGCAGGCGCACGCCACTGTGGCAGCAGCGACTGAAGGCGCAGGGCCTGCTGGAGGTGGCGCGTCGCTATCCCGACTTTCCGATTGTGCTGGAGACCTACCGTGAGTGCCTACGCGACGTGCTCGATCTGCCGGGCCTACAAGAGCTGTTGCGCGGCCTGTCCACGCGCGAGCTGTCACTCGTGGAGGTCGAGACGCAGAGCGCCTCCCCGTTTGCGGGTTCGCTGTTGTTCGACTACGTGGCGACTTACATGTACGAGGGCGACACACCGAGCGCCGAGCGCCGCGCGGCTGCGCTGTCGCTTGACCGCGACTTGCTGCGCGAGCTGCTCGGCCAGGAGGAGTTGCGCGAGCTGATTGATCCGGGCGCGCTCGTGCAGATCGAGGAGGATCTTGCCCACCGCTCCCAGCGCATGCAGGCGACGAGTCGCGATGCGCTCTGCGACGTGCTGCGCCGCGTCGGCGATCTGCGCGTCGACGAGGTGGGCGAGCGTGTGCTCGATGGGCTTGATGCTGGGGCGATGCTCAGCGGGCTGGAAAGCGAACGACGCGTGGTGCGCGTGCGGATTGCCGGGGAGGAGCGGCTGATAGCGGCCGACGACGCTGGGCTCTACCGAGATGCGCTTGGCGCTTCGCCCCCGGGAGGATTGCCGAGCGCATTCCTCGCCGATGTGCCCGACGCACTGGAGAAGCTCGTGGCGCGCTACGCCCGCACACACGGCCCGTTCACCTCCGCGGAGGTGTTTGAGCGCTATAGCGTTGACGTGTCCTCCGTGTTGCGCGAGCTGGAGCGCTCCGGTGAGCTCGCGCGTGGCGAGCTGCGCCCCAGCGGCTCGCAGCGCGAGTGGTGTGACGTTGAGGTATTGCGTCGTTTGCGCCGTGCCTCGCTGGCGGCGCTGCGCAAGGAGATCGAGCCGGTGGGCGAGCGTGCATTGAGCGCTTTCATGCCTTCGTGGCAGGGGATTGACCGCTGGCGGACGGGCTCTGAGCTGCGCGCGGGTGGTGGCGTGGAGCGGCTGCGTGAGGTGCTCGTGCCCTTGCAGGGCTTGGCGTTGCCGGTGGCGTCCTGGGAGCGCGACGTGCTGCCATGTCGTACCGGTCCTTATTCGCCGTCATGGCTCGACAGTCTGTGCGCGAGCGGTGAGGTGGTGTGGGTTGGCGCGGGAGCGCTGGGTCGTGACTCTGGGCGCGTGGCTTTCTACTTCCGTGAGGACGCCCAACTGTTGGGCCCACCCACCGGGGCTGGCGGCGAGTCCCCGGTGGGCCCGGAGCACGGGCTGTTGCGCGAGCGCCTGGCGGCGGCGCCGTGCTTCTTCACCGACCTGCTTGCGGAGCTTGAGCTGCCCGCGCCCGCGCTCACTCAGGCGCTGTGGGATCTGGTGTGGGCTGGGGAGGTGACCAACGACGCCTGGGCGCCCTTGCGCGCGCCGCGCTTGACACTCACTGGGCCCGGTGTTGGAAGGCAGGGTCGCGCACGCACCGGCCGGCGCTTCGGCGGGCCTTCGCTTCGCGGCGGGCGTTTTGGGGCGGGCGCGCAGGTGCAGGGTCGCTGGTCGTTGACAGCTCCGATCTTTCGTGGCGAGTCATTGCGGGGAGGGAGCGCCGCTTCAGAGGACCTCAAGGACGAGAGCGTGGTTGTGGGTATACACGCTGTCGGCGGACAGGCGGGGGGTGCGCGCCAGCGCCGCCGTGCGTTGGCGGAACTGTTGCTCGAGCGCTACGGGGTGCTCACCAGAGAGCAGGTCCGGGCAGAGGGCGTTGCGGGTGGCTTCTCGAGCTTGTATGGCGCGCTGACAGAGCTCGAGACGCTGGGCGTGTGCCGGCGTGGCTACTTCGTTGAGGGTCTTGGAGGTGCCCAGTTCGCGCTTCCCGGGGCGGTTGAGCGTTTGCGTGCCGGGCGATCTGTCCCCGAAGGAGTGGGGCTGGTGCTTGCGGCGGTCGATCCTGCACAGCCCTACGGCGCCACGCTTGCCTGGCCGCGGCGCGAGGGTCAGACGCGCCGCCCTGCGCGTGTTGCCGGAGCCTATGTGGTGTTCGTGGACTCCGAGCCGGTGCTCTACTTGGAGCGGGGCGCGCGCGGGATCATGAGGCTCTCCTCGGAATCGGCGTCGATTC